>SHXR01000054.1 GCA_009693235.1 Betaproteobacteria bacterium
CTTGCCAAGCAGATCTTCGATCGATAGTCTCGCCTGACCGATCATCGATAGCAGCGACACCGCCGCCCGCGGATCACTGCCCAGCAAATGCTGCACATCGAGCGCGGCCAATTGCTTGCTTACGACTTGTGGCTTCGGAGCACGTCCCACACGAGTAGACTTCTTCATGGTGGTTGAGCTTTCTTCGGTTCAGGTTGAGGATGTCAAGAACCCGCATTCTGGGCCCTCGATCGTTTCAACCACCAACTCAACCTTCAACTACGGGCGGGACATGCTCCAGGCGCTTATTTGTACCAACAGATTGCCTAGCACTTTGGTTTTCACTTTACTACCGTTGGCAAGAGAGTGAGAGACGCGCGATGAGCGTGGGCACCTTATTGGATAGGCTACATATCTAGACCTGACCTCCTATTCGGACCCCCTATTCGTAGACCTGACCCCCTATTCGTATTCGCGGATCTAGACCTGACCCCCTGTTACGCCCTATTCGGAGGCACCAGCGCCGCAAGACGCTGCATGAACTCCAGCCAATAAGATCAACAAGTCAGCATCCTGCTGCGTACAGAAAAACTGATGAACAGAAATCCCGTTACGAAAGCTCCATGCCATCGTGAGGTTTCCGAGAGTATCTTTTTTATACTTGAAAGGCTGTATTGCGGCTCCTACTATGCAGGTCCCGCAGCATCGCTGCTCAATCTAAGGAGACACAATGAAGATTTTGATGCGCACACGGACGGTAGCGGCTGTCCTCATGACTACCAGTGTTATGTACGCCGTGTGTGGTGCGGCGCAGGAGGTACGGTCTGGCGCCCAGATTGTGACGCCCAACGAGATCAGGTGGGCGACGAGCCAACGCGGTGAAAACGCTGTGCTACTCGGTAATCCGAGTAAAGCTGAGCGTTACGTCACGCGCGCGAAATTTCCCGTAAACACCATCATTCCACCCCATCAACATCCGGAAGACGAAGAGATCACCGTTATCTCAGGCACGTGGTATCTTGGCCTCGGAGCAACCATGGATCCGGAAAAGCAATTGCTCTACCGCCTGGAAGTTTCGTTCTCGTGCCCGCGAAAACTTGGCATTTTGTATTTACAAAGTCCGATCCGGTGGAGGTTGATTTCCGCGGTACGGGGCCTAAGGTCAATATTTTCGCGAAGTGAACGCACGATGCTGCGGCAACCGATGCGTCCCGTCACAAATCGTGTTTAATGTCGAGCGCAGACCAGTTTCGACCCGGCCGGCCACCGAGGATGAGCAACAACTCTTGAGCGCGCGACCGCAACGCAATACGCGAGTTAGGCGGGCGGGGAAATTCGAAGCGCACGACAGGACAAGAACAGACTCACACTCGGGCGTTTCTGGATCATTACAGCCCCGCCTGCGCGAAATCCAGGGCGGCTTCAAGTTCCAAGTGCAAAAAGTGAAGCGTGATGTTTCTTGAAGTAAAAAGCGTATGGCGTACATGGCCGGGGCGAGCGCCTATATCTCCGCCTCTGAAGCTAAATTTACCTACAACTGGCACGTAGGGCATTTTTCGAGAACTCGTCCGACAGTTGCTTGGGGCCGTTCAGCGAAGCACGCGAAGGGCCGCTTTTCTTGAGGGAGAAAGTCAGCATAGGGTCGTTATGCGAAGAACACGAAGAACAGGGGGGGTCAGGTCTAGCTCCGCACCTTCCATTCGTTCCCCTTTCTACTCGAGGGAGGTCTATGAATATAGACCTGACTCCTTCCCAGCTTTCCAATCGGAGTGAGTGGTGCACCGGGTGGCGCCATCGACGAAGCGTGCGCCCGCGACGCGATCGCCAAGATTCAAGACCGGATCAAGTAGCTCGTCGCGAACGAAACCTTGCTGGCGTTGGCTTTCAACTGCTGAATCACACCGAAGGGTGGCCTCTTCATCGCGTGCGACGCGACGGATAGGTTGCCGCCCTGCCCGCACGCGAACGTGGCCGCCCTACTCTTACTTTCCAGGCAGCGCCGTTAGCTTCACATTTTCCGACCGCACTTTCCGTACGAGGTCGGCATACACGTACTTCGAGTAGTCGAGCGGCGCCTTGAGCCTTTTTTGGGCCGCCAGCTGATCCTCGGCGATCTTGATGGTAGCCACCGCCCGGTCGGTCCAGGTCATGTTGAACTCGACCTTGGGCATCAGCTCGGTGGCCAGTTCAAGCGGCATCTTCAAGAACTTTGCTACCATTCTCGCGGCGGCGGGACGATCCTTGCCGATGAGGTCGTTCGCTTCGATGAGCGCGCGCATAAACCGCTCGGCGGTCGCCTGGTTCTTCTCGATCCAGCCGCGGTTCATGTAGACGAAATTGATGTTGTTGTAGATGCCTTCCGCGTCTTGCAGGATCTTGGTGCCCTTCACTGCCATCAGCGTGCGCGTTGGCCAGGGTTCCCAGGTCGCGAAGCCATCGATGTCGCCACGCTCGATCGCGGCCAGCATTTCGGGGGCTTCGACATCGACCATCCGGTAGTCTGCGGCATTGAGTTTTTTGATCTGCACGACCCGATTCCAAAAAATTTCGCCACCGGTGCCCTTGGCGACGCCGACTTTCTTGCCCTTCAACCCTTCGAGCGTGTCGACGTTGCGGCCCACCACCGACAGCCATTTGAGCAGATAGGTGCCATCGGCCACCGCGACCACGTTGTTATCGACACCGTGGTTGATCACGCCGGCCAGATCGGACCCATACGCCGCTTGCACCTGATTGCTGATGAGGAAGGGCACCATCGCCGAGCCCGACGGCCCGGTGTTGATGGTGACATCGAGTCCGTTCTTCTCGAACAGACCCGCTTCCTTGGCGACATAGAACTGCGAGAAGGCCGGGTCGACACCGGTTGCAATCGTCATCTTGACCAGTGACTGGGCCACAGCACCGCCCACCGCAATCACTGTTGTTACGGCAAATGCCGCCATCCGAATCAGAGTCGTGCGCATCGTTGCTCTCCTTGTAGATCCTGCATGATCCTACTTTACGTCACCGGCTGAAAACGCCCGGCGAATGCATAAATTCCCCAGCGAAACAGCCGGTCCGCGATGAAGCCCATGAACCCCAGCACCAGCAGCGCCACAAAAATATGGTCGACGAGCATGTAGAGGCGTGCGTCCCAGATCATCTTGCCCAGCCCGGCATTGGCCGCCACCAGCTCCGCCGCGACGATCGTCACGAAGGAATTCGCCATCGCAAGCCGCATGCCGGTGAGAATAAACGGCATCGTCGCCGGCAGCGCGACGTGCAGGAAAATCTGTCCACGACTGGCCCCAAGCGATCGCGCCGCACGAATTTTGTTGGGCGCCACGGCCGACACACCCGCCGCGGTATTGATGATCACGATGAATACGGTCGTGTAAATGATGAGAAAGATCTTCGATCCTTCACCGATGCCGAACCAGATCACCGCCATCGTAATGAGCGCAGTGGCCGGAATGAAGCGGAGGAACTCGGTATAAGGTTCAAGCAGCCGGCGCACGATGCCGAAGGAACCGATCGAGAGCCCGATCGGAATGCCGATCAGTGAACCACCCACAAAGCCCACGAAGATACGACCAAGGCTCACGCCGACATGCTGGCCAAGCGTGCCATCGAGCGTGAGTTCGAGCGCGGTCGCAAACACTTTCGCCGGCTGCGGAAACAGCACCGATCTCAAGAGATAGGCCGACGCAATGTGCCAGACGAGAAACAGGCTTGCAAAGCCGAATAGATAGCCGCTCAGCCGACCAAGTGTTTGGAACATAGATGGCGCCTAGTGGGTGCGCTGCATGGCGATCGCTACCTCGTCGCGCATTATTGTATGCACCTCCCGATAGGTACTCACAAATCGATCGTGGGTGCGATCGCGCTCGGCCGCGGTCAAGGTCACATCGATAACGCTTTTCAATTTCGATGCCGGCCCGGCATGCATCACACCGATTTTCGTCGCGAGAATGATCGCTTCGTCGATATCGTGGGTGATGAACAGGACCGTCTTGCTGGTGGCGCGCCAAATGCGCAGCAGTTCGGACTGCATAGCGGCCCGGGTGTGCGCATCGAGCGCGGCGAACGGTTCATCCATGAGGAGCATCTGCGGTTCATTGGCCAACACGCGAGCGATCTGGATGCGCTGCTTCATCCCACCCGACAGCTCGGTGGGATGCTTGTGCTCCTGTCCGGTGAGCCCCACCATCTCCAGGTATCGCTTGGCCTGGACCCGTCGCACCGCCTTCGGCACACCACGCATCTTGAGACCAAATTCAATGTTGCCGATCGCGGAAAGCCATCCATAGAGCGAATCGTCGCCCTGAAAAACGACACCGCGATCGGCACCGGGGCCGTCGATCGCCCTGCCCGCGATTTCGATGACACCATTGGTCGCGTGCTCGAACCCGGCCACCATATTGAGAATGGTGGTCTTGCCGCAACCGCTGGTGCCGAGCAGGCAAATGAATTCGCCCTGCTCAATATCGAGATTGAAGTCTTGTACCGCCGTGTAGTCATCGCCGGTGAGGGAGCGATAGACCTTGCCGACGTTGCTCAGCCGGACGAGAGGCACATTGATTCCTTTTCGATAACTGTTGATTAAAACTTGCAGCGTAGTCCACTCGCTCGCCCTACTTCTTCTCCAGACGAGCCGCTTTTACGGCGCGTTCGAGATTGGCGAAGTCGCGGTCGATGAACTCACGCAAGTCCTGCGGCGTGCCCCCAATCGGGTACGTGCCGGTATGATGAAGCCGGGCCACCACTGCGGGCTCCCGCAGGATAGCCTGCAGTTTCAGATTGAGCGTGTCGATGATGCTCTGCGGCGCACCGGCGGGCGCCATGATCGCGAACCAGCCGTTGAGTTCAAACCCCGGCAGCGTTTCCGCTACGGCCGGAATGTGTTCGAGCCCGGGAAGCCGTTGCAGTGCCGCGGTGGCGATCGGCCGCAAGCGGCCGTCGGAAACCAACGCGATGATCGGCGGGATGCCATCGATCAGGACCTGAATACGTCCGCTCATCGCATCGGCCGCCGCCAGCTGGCTCGATGGATACGGGATATGGAGCATGTCGATCCCGGCCTGCGACTTCAACCATTCCCCGGTGACCTGTGGGATGTTGGCTTGGCCGATGGTGCCGAAATTGAGGATTCCTGGTTGCTTTTTCACATAGGCAATCAGTTCGGCGAGCGTCTTGACGGGTAGCGCGGCGTTGACGGCGATCATCATCGGACTCAGGCCCACATTGATCACCGGCGCGAAGTCCTTGATTGGGTCGTAAGGCAACGTCGCAGCCGTAAGCCGGTTCATCGACAATCCCGAGGTGCTCGAGAACACGAACGTGTAGCCGTCCTTCGGTGCCCTGGCGGCAAAGCCAAGTCCAATCGCCTGATTGGCCCCCGGCTTGTTCTCGATGAGAAAACGCTGTCCAAATTCCATGCTCAAGCGTTCGCTCAGAATTCGCGCGATGACATCTGGCGCTCCGCCCGCCGCCGATGGCGAAATGATGGTGACCGGGCGCACCGGCCAAGTTTGCGCATGCGCCGTCATTGCAACGAGGGCAATGACAATGGCGAGCGCGATTCTCATAGAAACACCGTCAGGTTCTTCGCCATCAGGACGCTTTGCTCGATCAGGATCTTGCGGTTCGCGATGCGCAACTGACCACCGGTGCGTCGCAACCGGTCGTCGCGCCGGCCCACCAGCAGATCGGTTTCTGTCTCCAGCCGGTTCCGATAGACGATGAAGTGCGATTTCACCGTCATCGTATGTCCTTCTTCCAAGGTGATCATCGGCTCGGCGATGCGCACATTGCTCACGACATGTGAAACCCGCGACACCGGTTCTTCCGCCCAATGGAGGCCGGTCTGGATCTGGCGAACGCGTTTGGTGAGCGTTTCCTTGTCATCATCGGTCCAACCGGTTTCGTCTTCGCCAGAGGTATCGGCATCGCGATCCTGCCAGCGCACATTCAATCGCAGCGGCATCCAGTAACGGACATCGTCGGTGAAAAGCGCCAGCCAGTCATCGTAGCGGCGTTCATCCAGCAATTCAGCTTCGGCGAACAGGAAATCCTCGACTTCGCATTTCAGATCGAGGTAGAGCAGGCGTTCAGGAGACAAGGTGCGCAGGTTCATGGCTGCAACGCGCTCCAGCTTTCGGCGTCCATGAACTCGGCCCAGCGGCGATACAACATGCGAGGGTTTTGTTCGCTGGTGAGCGGCTCCCTGGTGACCATGCCCGGAATGACCGGATCGCTCACACCGCCCGTGTTGAGTCCGGACATGTAGTTGTAGGCGTGGCGTCTGGCGATGGTGCCGCGACTGGCTTCGGATGCATACGTCCAGTTCTCCATGTCATCTTGCTCAGTGAGGCCACCGGGCCCCGAATAGCGCATGTAGTAACGCCGCAACCAGGTTCGCACTTCGGGCGGCGCGGCCTTGTCGACAAAATAGACCCGCCACATTTCCGTTTCGTTCGGGCCACGCGGATGCGACACGAGAATCGTGCGCGGTTGCTGCGCATGGAATGACATGTTCGGAAACACGGTGCCCAAGGTGGGCATCACGCCTGCGCTTGGCCCCATGCGCTGCACCCGGCGCTGCCAGCAATCCTGGAAATACGCGGCCACCGCCGGGGCGGCAGCGTAGTCACTGCGCGGTTGGTCGATCGGCATGACCCCATAGTAGAAACCGTGCCCACCCGGAAATGTGGTGAGGATGCGCTCGCCCGGACTGTCGCGGCGGCTCTTCGATGCGCCCGGCCCAATGCCCACCATCTCGACAGAGCGGTGACTAACGCCGTGGAGCACGTCACCGGAAAAATTTTCCGACACGAATTTCCAGTTCGACGGCACGATCCATTTCTGCGGCGGACCGAGCAGCTCGACGCCATGATCACTGCCATCCCAGGCACGCAGGCCGCTGTCCAGTCCGGCCAAAGCATCGCCCAGGTAGTCCTCAAAGGTTGGCGCTGCACTATCCCAGTTGGCCCAGATCGTGCCCTGCAGGTTGGCAAGCTTTGGCACTTCCACCAGCGCCCACTCATCTTTCGGAAACGGCGGCGTGTACGAGGCCTCATAGGCCTGCACATGCGTGAGCTTGCCATCCAGCCCATAACTCCAGCCGTGATACGGACAGTAAAAGGCCTTGGTATTGCCTTGATCGTAGCGGCATACCCGCATGCCTCGATGCCGGCAGGTATTGAGGAAAACGCGGATTTTCCCGGCATTGTCACGAGTAAGGATCACCGACTCTTCACCCATCCGCGAGACAAAGAAATCGCCCGGCTTCTTTACCTGACTTTCGTGCCCGACATAGAGCCACGCACGCGCAAAGACGCGCTCTTTCTCCCGTTCGTAAAGATCCTTGTCCACGAAAATTTCGCGGCTGATCTTGCCGTCCATGGTGCCAACGAGGTCCTTCACCGATACCATTGCGTCCTCTCCAGAAAATCTTGTGGGCCGCTACGGTTGATCGGCCAGAATGACGATGCGATCGAGCAGCTGCTGGGCCAGTGCGGCACCCGGCAGCGGCAACTTCAAGTCGTGCGCGTATTTGAGGCAAAGACGCAGGTCTTTGTAGAACACTTCGCGTGCTTGGGCGTGGAGCTTGCGCTTTGACCAACGATCGCCGATACGGCTTTGCGCCGAACCGGCCCCGACCACCTGTTCCAAAATTTCCGGCGACACACCGGCCGCGACACCGAGCTGCATCCCCTCGTAGGCCGAGAGCATATTGAGGCACACCATGATCTGGTGGGCAAGTTTGGCGCGAATGCCCGTCCCGCTTGGGCCGGTATGGATCACGTTGGGGCCGGACACTGCAAAAATTGGCCGGCAACGCGCAAACGCGGCGACGCTGCCACCTACCATATGGGCCATGGTCTTGTTGCGTGCGCCAGGCTCACTGCCGCTCACCGGTGCATCGAGCAGCTCGACACCCCGCGCGGCCGCAGCGTCCGCCAACAGGGCGATGGTAGCGGGCTCCACCGTGCTATGTACCGCAATGATCGAGCCACGCGCCGCACCGGCCAGAACGCCCTGATCGCCCAGCACCACCGTGCGCAGTTGGTCGTCATCGAGAACGCAGATGGAAATGATTTCCCCGTGCGCCCCTGCCTCCCGACCATTCCCCGCAATCTTCGCGCCATGTGATGCCAACTCGGCAAGCGGGCCGGGTCGCAGGTCATAGACCATCAGATCGTGTCCGGCCTGCGCAAGGTTAATGGCTAGGTATTTGCCTTGCACACCAAGGCCGATGAAGGAAAGCTTCATAGGGGAAGTCTCATAGTAAGCGTGGAGGAATCCGTCGTCCGGGCCGCGCTTGACCTCGTTGGCGGCGTGCCAGTCGGTATCCGGGCAAGCATATCCGGAATTGCCGGCTCGCCGCGCCGCTCGATATTCAACCATTCCAGGCCCAGGCGGCATGCGATAATGCGCGCCCTGGAGCCCTGCAACCGGCTCCTGGCGGGTGCTTGATCACCGCCGGCCCCGTCTTTACGACTCCCCGCCACCCGAGGCTTTCCGTTCATGGCTCAAACACTCGACTTGCTGAAAATCGCTCAGGAAGAACAAAAGGGCGATCTTTTCAAGCTGCTCGACTCGATCTACAAGCGTTCCAAGGTTCAACCCGCCGGCTTCACCGATGCCATCATCTGGGAAGGCGGCAACGCCGCAGGCGGCGTGAAACCTGTTGCGCATGCGTTCACCGATATGTTCGCCCTCAATGGCACGCTCATGGCGCTCGACGTGCTGGGCCTGCCATTCCTCGGCGTACCGATGATGGCGCAGTTCCGGCACGACACCAAGCTCGTCTCGCTCGAATGGTTTGGCAAGCTCGATTACACCGCGCTTAAATGGTCGACCGCGGGCGACTTCATGGTGAACGAAGGCGGCAAGAAGGTGGTCGTGAACGGCAAGTCGGCCAACGCGCCACTTCGCACTGCTGCGGGCGTCTATTGTAATGTGCGGCCCTATGGTGGCATCACCAGCATCCGCTTCATGCCGGGCCTCCCCTATTCGCAGGACAAGAAAAAATTCAAGATCGACCCCGCCAATGGCGTCATCCACTCTGAGATGAACACCCCCGGCGTTCGCATGTGCTACGCCGCGCGCCTGTTCCTCAAGATGGTGCATGAGACCGGCCACATCGGTCGCGTCGCCACCAAACCCACCCAAGCGCAGGAAGACGCCATCAACGCCGGCATCATGCGCTGGATGCTGCAAGGCACCAAGTTCAAGCTGAAGCGGCAGTACACCGTGGATGCCTATGAAGAGCATCGTGCCAATGTCAATGCGATCGTCGCGCTCCTGCCGAAGGACTTCAAAGCCGGCATGGAAAACTGGGGCGGAGATATTTACGAGCACATCTCCGACACCAACTTCGGTCTGTTGCTGCACGACATGATTCGCAAACGCGGCGCCATCGTGTATGCCACCGATCTCGACGGTGACCGCCTCACCGACCTGATGGCAGATGCCCCCGATGTGCTGCGCGACTGGGGCCAGATGGTGCTCGACAAAGCGGGCGCCAAGGTCGACATGAAGAAACTGTGGACCGACATGGGCTACACCATGACCAACGGCAAAGACATGACGAGCGTCATGTACCGGGTGCACGGCGCGCCGATCTACGAACAGACGCTTGGCTCAGCCGATGCGATGCTGCTTCGCCTGCTGGATGGCGACGAAACGGTGGGCGGTGAGAAACAGCCGTACGATCCACGCATCCACTTCGTGCTGATCAACGAAGCGTACAAAGCCGCCAATCCGGGCAACAAGAAGCTCGCCGATTGGCTCGATGCGCAACTGGCCACGTTCGACAAGATCTACAGCAGCACACGACCGAAGTACCTGGAAGGCTACAAGAAGCTGAAGGAAGCGATTCGTCCCTGGAGTGCGTAAGCCCGCCATCGCGGACGATCGCATCCGGTAGTAGAAGCCGACTTGCAAGCAACGCGGGGCCGCACGACGCATCAAGCAGCGTGCGGCCGGTTGTTGGGCCGCCCTTACTGACGGTTCATGAGTCAGTGAACACGTTATAGAGCTGTAAGTTCAGATACGGCTTTCAGCCTGGCGCCGATATGCCACTCGGCCAGCTTCAAGTCGTGGGCTGCTTGTAGGTTAAGCCAATACTGCGGTGATTGACCGAGCGTTCGTGCAAACAGCAACGCCAACTCTGCGGTAACCGGTCGTGAACCCTTGACCACATGCGAAATTCGCATCGGCGCCACCCCAATAACGCGAGCGAAGCGAGCTTGGGAAATACTCCTCTCCTCCAGGATTTCTCGCAGGAACAGACCAGGGTGTAGGGGTGGTAATCCGCTCTTCATCTCAAGACTCTCCATTCAATGGTAGTCGACGATTGCTACGTCGAACGCATCGCCCCTCGCGAAGCGAAAACACACCCTCCACTGCTCGTTGATTCGAACACTCCACTGGCCCTTACGGCCACCCTTTAGAGCCTCCAACCGATTTGAAAGTGGTAATTTCAAATCTTGAATCTGGCTCGTAGCGTTGAGTTGTGTCAGCCGCATCGCGGCGCGCGTGCGGATCTCGGTTGGAAAACGACGTGACCGGCCCGTCGTGTAAAACCGTTCGGCGTCGCCATCCGAAAAGGGCTGAATCATTCAGCAAATCATAAACACAATGTTTATACTGGTCAACCGGCTCCGTCCGCATTGGGCGACGCTGCACCGTGACCTAAGTCGTCATTCTCAAATGCGGAATCTGGGTGTTGATGAATATCGAAGCGAAGCCGGTGGGGAAGACGGAACCTTGTCGCGCCGCTTAGCGCTTATCGTCAATCACCGCAAACGCTTCGATCTCCACCATGAAATCCGGATGCGAGAGACGGCTCACGCCGATTGTCGAGCTGGTCGGTAGCGCTTGGCCAAAGTATTTCTGTCGCATATCGACCTCCTTGAAAAAGGCATCGATGTCGGTCACATACGTGTAGGTTCGCACGAGATCCTTGAGCGTGGCGCCCGCGGCTTCGAGCGACAAACGCAGGTTTTCGCCGACTTGCTGGATCTGCGCCGCCATGTCACCCTTGCCCACAATATTTCCTTCGCGATCGCGCGATAGCAGGCCGGAAACATAGATCGTGGTACCCCCCCCTGGACCGTCACGACCGGCGTATAGAGCAGATGCCCGCCCACCACGCGGCGTGAGAGCGTCTCGGGAAAAATATTTTTCGTTGTACACGTGCCATCGCCTTCCTCCACGAAACGGCAGTATTGAAACGTCTAGTTCCGCCGCAGAAAATCGACCACCAACCCAAACGTTTCCGGCTTCTCTGCCATCGCGCCATGGAGCGTGTTGGGAATGATGTGCACCTCCGCGTTCGGGATACGCCGCGCCATGTCGCGGGAATGCTGTGCCGGCGTGATCATGTCATCCGCCCCGCACAGCAGAAACACCGGCATGGTCAATTCGCCAAGCCGATCCCAGGTATCGTGACCGAGCAAAGCGTGACCCATGTTGATAAATCCGTTGACCGGGCGATGGACCGCTATCAACGCCTGCTCAGCTCTGGCGATCGCTTCCGGATTGGCCTCGTAGTATTCCGCCGTATAGAAATACGTCAGCTCGCCCGGGAACAGGGCTGCAAAACCAATCCCCTTGGCCGAATCCATCCACCACTTGACCATTTTCTTTGCGCGCGCGTCCGGGCGGGCGGTGGTTGACGTCATCGCCAGACAGCGCACACGATGCGGCTGTTCGAGCGCCACCCATTGGCCAATCGCGCCGCCCATCGACTTGCCGAGAATGCGCGCGCGGTCAATGCCCACATGATCCATCAAGCCAAGCGTGTCCCGGGCCAGCATCTGCATGGTGTACGGATAGTCGGGCACATCACTGCCGCCGATGCCGCGATGGTCGAACGCAAGCACGCGGTAGGTCTTGGCGAGTTCGGTGAGCATCGATCCCCATGACTGCCAGTTCGCACTCGCGTAGCCGCCGATCAGCACCAGCCACTCACCGGTGCCTTGGATGGTGTAGTTGAGATGAACATCGCCCACTTTCGCCAATGGCATGCGCTTCTCCGAAGATCTTGCTGCGGATCGGGCCTCGTCAACAAGGACGGGTTTCTTGAATATACTCGATCGTCCTACCCCACCACTGAAGTCCTGGCATCGTGACCCGACTCATGCAGCGTCCGCTCGCCGCGCTGGCACTCACGGCATCCATATTGGCTGGATCTGGCGCATCGGTCGATTGTCGATCGCCTGACCGTCGAGTTGAATGCAGCGCTTGCCGATAAGCAACGGGAATCAGGCGGGAATGAACACAGCACTACACAAGGAATCACACCATGCCTTTGACGCCGTTTCATCTCTCAGTGCCGGTCACCGACCTTCCCAACGCGCGGAAGTTCTACGGCGAATTACTCGGCTGCGCGGAAGGCCGCAGTGCCGACATGCGGATTGACTTTAATTTTTTTGGGCATCACTTGGTCGCCCATGTCGAGCCGGTCGACGCCTCGCACAAGACGACCGATATCGATTCATTCGGTGTCATTACGCCTTGCCGGCATTTCGGCGTCGTGGTCGACCAAAGCGATTGGGACCAGCTTGCCGATCGCTTACGAAAAGCAAAAGTAAATTTTCATACCGAGCCGCAGACGGTCTTCCCCGGCCAGGTGAAAGAGCAAAGCATCATGCTCATTCATGACGGCTGCGGCAACATCGTGGAATTCAAAGCGTCGCCGAAGTACGGTCTGTTCCAGAAAGAAAAATAACGGCGACGGCCACGCGCGATCACGTAAGCGCGCATCACGCCATCATCGCCTTGAGCTTGCGAATCGCGCTGTCGGGAGTGGTGAGAATCGGATTGCCGGCGCGTACGGCCGCGCGGTCCCGCGCCGGCGCCATCGAGAATTGGCCGAACGCGATTGCATCATGACCCGGGAATTTTGCCGCGGCCTCGGCAATCAGCCGATGGTGGTCATCCGGCCTACCCTGCATCAGCGCTTCCAGCGCCCCGCCGACGAGATGCGTATCAAGATGCAACGACACACCTTTTGATTTGGCATGCGCCGCAATTTCGGCGGACATCGATGCAATCGTCGGCGCAAAGGTTGCCAGCAAGACGATGCGCCCGCCCCTGGCGACCATGTCGTCATACAACGCTTCGTTTGGCTTCAACACCGGGATGGTTTGATCACGCTTAACCGCATCGATGGCCGCCCCGAAGGCCGAGCAGGTAAACAGGATTGCATCGGCACCGGCACTCACGCAATAACGCCCGAGCACACGGAATCGCTCGACCATCGCATCGGTGAGCCTGCCGTCGCGACCGAAATCGGCAAACAGCGATTCTTCCAGGAGATGCGCCGTGCGCGCCGCCGGCCAATCGGATCGAAATGCTGCCGCAATCGGGTCCATCGACACGCGTTGCGCATGGACGAGATAAATTTTCGGTGATTCGTTCAAGAGACACTTTCTGTTGAGGTCGTCGCAACGCGGGGCGGTCGATGACCATCGAGTTTAGCGTGGGCCACGCCGACAGGTATGCTTGCGATTCCGGCCCGGTGTACTCGCCTGGTGTACTCAATAGAGAAGAGAGAACCCATCATGATGTCGCGACTCATTCTGGTACTCGGCATCGCTGCCATGGCAAGCAGCTTGGCGATCGCCCAGCCCTACCCGTCCAAGCCGATCCGCATCATCGTACCGCTTGGCGCAGGCGGTGCCACCGACGTCGTCGCCCGTGTCATCGCCGGCAAGCTGGGCGAGCGCCTCGGCCAAACAGTCGTCATCGAGAATCGCCCTGGCGCGGAAGGCATCATCGGCTTGGAGGCGGCCGCTAAAGCAGCCCCGGATGGCTATACGCTTGCCCTTGGTTCAAGTTCGACCATGGCGGCGAATTTCACCCTGCGCAGCAAATTGCCGTTCCATCCGGTCAACGATTTTGTACCGGTGACCATGGCCTTGAAGAATGCCTTCAACTTATTCGTCGTCCATCCCGGCGTGCCGGCGCAGACGTTAAAGGAATTCATTGCGCTCGCCACCGCTTCACCCGGGAAGTTGTTTTACGGGACAGCCACCAGCGGCTCGAAACTCTGCACCGAAATGTTCAAGACGATGGCAGGCGTGAACCTTTCGATGGTGAACTACAAGAGCACCGCGCAGGCTCTTACCGACTTGATGGGTGGGCAATTGCAGTTTGTGTGCGAACCGGTCGGCACCTCGATCGCCGCCGTCAACGCCGGCAAACTGCGAGCGCTCGCGGTGACAAGCCTTACGCGCATTGCAGCAGCCCCCAACGTGCCCACCGTCACCGAATCCGGGCTCGCCGGCTTTGAGTACTCGGCGTGGGTGGGCGTGTTTGCACCGATCGGCACCTCGCGCGCTATCGTCGACAAGCTGAACACCGAATTCGCCCAGGTCTTGAAGCATCCGGAAACCGTCAGCAAGATCGAGAGCGTCGGTTTCGATCCGATGATCGGCGGCCCGGAAGAATTAGCCACGCTGCTGCGCACCGAAATCGCGCGTGCCGCGCAAGTCATCAAGGATGCCGGGATCCGGCCGGAGTAAGGGGGGATTCATCACACCGGTTGATTGATTCGCAAACCTCGACTAAGCTCTAGTGTTCCCCGGCAAAGGATACGACATGAAAATCCAACCTCGCATTAGCTTGGCAATTCTGACGCTGACGGCTCTGTTGCTTCCAGCCATTGCGGCCCAGGCGCAACCGGCCAAGCCCGCTGCACCGACCACGCTCAGCTTCAACTGGGAAGGTTCCTATGGCCGGGCCAACATTCTCGTCTGGCCATTCCGACCAGGCGGACGCTTCGAACAGTTGGTCACCGAGCAAACCAACGGCACGATCAAACTGGACATCAAGGAAAAGCTCTTCGGGTTGATGGATTCGGCGTTCGCGATCGGCGATGGCCGCGTGCTGATGGGCACCCAATCGATTCCCGCCGCCTCGGGTACCTATCCCCTGCTCGATTTCGGCGGCATCCCGGGCTTCTTCTCGGAAATGCCAGCCGGTGCGACCGAGTTCGCGAGTGCCTTCCTCGATCCAAAAATAATGGCGGTGTGGGACAACTATTCCAAGCAGGCCGGGTTCAAGATTGTCGGTACAGCCATCAGTCTTGCCAACAATGCGTTGTGGGGGAACAAGCCGATCCGCACCTTGGCCGACTTCAAAGGCGTGAAAATGCGCGCCTCCGGCCGGACGCAGACCTCCGCACTGCGGGCGCTTGGCGGCAGCCCGCTCACGCTTTCCATGGCAGAGATCGAAGAGGCGCTCAGTCGCGGCACCGTGGATGCCATCATGACCAGCAAGAGCTTCGGTGCCGAGCGCGGCCTCATGCAACTCACCAAACATGTATCGATCTGGCCGATCACACCGATCTTCGCGCAGTTCATCGCGATCAACATCAAAGCATGGGAAAAACTCGACCAACCGCAGAAGGACGGCATCCTGCGCGCCTCGGCCATTCTCACTCGTGAAATGGCCACCACCATCGAACAGATGGATCTCACCTATACGCTATGGATCCGTTCGACCAAAACGGAAGTCATCACACCGGCGGACGGCGAAGTGAAAAAAGCGATGGAAATGATGCAACCGGTCGTGAAGGAATGGCTCGAGATTGCCGGCCCCTTCGGTAAGGACGTCCTTCGCATCGGTGCACAATACGCGAAAGGTCCGTCGGCAAGCTTCATCCGCGACATGGCCAAGTAAGGCCGGCGTGGAAGCTGCTCGCCGCTTGATCGAAAGACTTGCGCAAGGGGCGGGCTATCTGGCCAGCCTCGTCCTGTTCGGCATCGTCGGACTGACGATGGTCGAGGTGGTGACCCGTTATGTCTTGCACAATCCGATGATTCTGTCCGACGAGTTCGGTGGTTACGCGCTGGTCGCCATCAGCTTTCTTGGCCTCGCCTATTGCTCGGTGGAGCGCGGGCACATCCGCATCACCTTTATCGTGGAGCGACTGAGTCCGCTCATGGCCGGTCGCATGCGCGTACTAACGCTCGCCCTCGGTCTGGTGTTCGTGGCCGTCGCCGCTTGGGTGAGTTGGAAATTTCTAGGTGATTCATTCGCGCGCAATATGCGTTCCAACTCGCTCCTCATGACGCCACTCAAATGGCCGCAAATGGCGATTCCGATCGGCTTCACGCTATTTGCCCTGGTATTGGCGGCACAGCTTGCGCATGCGATCGGCGAATTGCGCGCCGGCCGCGTCGTCGATCAATTCACCGCCGAAGAGTTCTAGAACCTATCTCATAAACTCGCGGGAGCCGCGTTGCTGACAAAACGGGATGAATGCAAGGCGTCCGGGCGCAGGCAATGCTTATTGCCTTGCCAAGACCGGCAACACAGCAGGCGCCCGTTTTGGCTGCAACCCGCAGGGAGCGGGGCCCTGGGCCTTCATGGCTGTGTTACATCGTCGTTGTGTACGTCAAGTACACGGCCTCCTCGGCGCCTTGCCCTGAAGGCCCATGACCCCACTCGCGGCCCCGCGGGTTTATGAGATAGGTTCTAGCATGAGTCCGGAATGGGTCACCGCTCTCCTGATGGGGGGGCTACTGCTCCTCTTGGCATGCGGGCTGGAAATCGGCATTGCCATGGGCCTCACCGCTGCGGTGGGGCTCGTCGTCGCGGTCGACAAGCCGCTCGTGCAAATGGCCTGGACCGCCTGGGAGTCGCTCAACTCCTTCACCTTGCTCGCCATGCCGCTCTTCATTTTCATGGGAGCGGTGTTCTCCGGCAGCGGTGCGGTCAATCTGTTGTTTGCTGCGCTCGATAAATGGCTCGGCTGGTTGCCGGGCGGGCTGGCATCGGTGGTTATCGCGGCCAATGGCGTGTTCGGAGCGATCTCCGGGTCGAGCGTCGCGGCGGCCGCGACCTTCAGCATGATCGCCTATCCGGAAATGGAGAAGCGAGGCTATGACCCCAAGCTGTCCCTTGGGTCCATCGCGGTTGGCGGCACCCTGAGCGTGCTGGTTCCGCCAAGCCTGATCCTCATCGTCTACGGATCATGGGAGAACGTGTCCGTGGCCCGCTTGTTTGCCGCGGCCTTCATTCCAGGCGCCCTGCTGATGCTGCTGATGCTGCTCACTGTGCTCATCATGGTAAAACTGCGACCGGAGATCGCGCCGCGCTCTGCGCCTTCGTCATGGTCGGAACGCTGGAAAGCCGTCGCCGACATGCTCCCGTGGCTCGCGATCGTGATCATCGTCATGGGTTCGATCTTCGGTGGCCTCATGACACCGACCGAAGCCTCAGCACTTGGTGCGGTGCTGGCCCTTTGCATTGCGTGGTACTACAACACCCTCACCTATCGGATGGTGGTCGACTCGTTGATGTCGGCGGTCAAAGTCACCGCAATGATCGCCTTCATCATTTTCGCTGCCCGTCTGCTTTCCTTTGTATTCCAGGATATCGGCGCCACCGCAAAGCTATCGGGTGCGGTGCTTGGCCTCGACCTCGGCAAGTACGGCACCATGCTTGCCATCGTCATTCTCTATTTGATTCTGGGCATGTTTTTCGACTCGATGGCGATGATGCTTCTCACGCTGTCGTTCATCATGCCGGTCATCTTGAAGCTTGGCTATGACCCGGTATGGTGGGGCGTCACCTTTGTGCTGCTCGCTGAAATCGGCTTGGTCACACCGCCCTTCGGCTTGAATCTCTTTACCATTCAAGGCGTCTTGCCGAAGTTCTCGATCATGTATATCGCCCGGGCGTCGTTGCCATTCCTCGCGGTGATGATCCTGATGGTATGGATCTTGATCTTCTTTCCGGATCTGGCGCTCTGGCTGCCTCGACTACTCTACTAAGTCAGCGCAGCACCTTCTACCAACCGCCAAAGCGCGGCCACTCCGCGACGACGGCCGGCCCACCATCGACGACATGGTAGCGATCGTGTTGCGCACCGGTGGCGCAGGCGTGATTCGACAGGACGCGCACCTGCGACCCCACCCGCAAGTCAGGTAGCGACGCCTTACTGCCCTCTCGCAAAGCGAGGATGCCGTCCTCTTGGCTCGCGTCGATCATCATGAAATCCTGATACGGACGACCCGCCACATCACAGACCATCCCATAGCCCCAATCGATGGCCTGCTTGGCGGTGCCGCGATCACGCGACATCGCCATCCATCCGCCATCGGTAAGGATCCAGCCCTTGTCTTTTTGATGGCCAATCACCGTGGCGAGGACCGGGAGGGCGATGTCATTGGCAGTGCAAATGCCGATGCCCGCTTGCACCAGATCAAAGAATACGAACACGCCGGCACGTACCTCGGTCACCCCATCGAGACGCTTGGCAAAATGCGTGGTCGGCGTTGAACCGACGCTCACGATCGGACAAGGAAAGCCGCCTGCACGCAACACCTCTGCAGAACGCACTGCCGCCGCACGCTCCTGTTCCGCGATAGCTTCGAGCGCCGATGTACCACGCGAATCGTAGGAAGCGCCGACGTGCGTCATCACGCCACGCAAGACCGTACCGCCCGCCTGCAGCGTGCGTCCGAGTTCAACGAGGACGGGATCGCCGGGTTGGACGCCCGACCGATGACCATCGGAATCGATCTCAATCAACACGGGAATCGCATCGCCCTTCGCACGCGCATGATTGGCGACGGCACGTGCGGCTTCGATGCTATCCACCACCAACATGAGACCGACGCCCTTGGCACGCAGCGCACTCGCCCGCTCCAACTTATTGGGCGCAATACACACCGCATAAAGGATGTCTCGCACACCTGCTGCTGCGAACTGCTCAGCCTCCTTCAGCGTGGAGACGGTGGCCGGCCCTTGTGGCGTCGCCATCAGTTCACGCGCCATCTCGATGCACTTGGGTGTTTTCAAGTGCGGGCGCAGTGCGACACCCAATGGGGCCAGGCGCCCTTTGAGGCGTGCGATGTTGCTCCGCATGCGAACGGCGTCCAGAACGAGGCAGGGAGTATCGAGATCGGCGAGCATGGGCGGCACACTGACAAATGGAGCAGACGAAGGGTGGCGGTCAACCATTCACCGCCACCCGCATGAACGCCGCCATCGTACGGCGGAATGCTCGCTTTTGCTGCCACGCCGCCACGGACAACCAGCGCGCGGCGTACCAAGAACGGCTAGGCGGCTGCCCGCGCAGCGCCAACTTTCTCGATCGGGCCTCGTGTCACTTTGGTTACGGCATCCATCGTGTCGAAGCGCTTGACGCTGAATCCGCTCAAGGCCGGATGGCTGGTTACCGCGGCGACCAGGGGCCCTTTAGGTAGGCATCGAGCGATGCGGCATCATCAAACAAGTAGATGCCGCCCGCTTCGCTCTCTGCTTCGTTCATGAGCCAAATTTTCCAACGACAACCGGGCACCGCCGCGAAATCACTCGCCATCGGCGCAACGGTTCGTTCGTAGACGTCACGCGCAACGTTGAATTTGAAGTTGATCTGCAGGATCTTCGTGGACATGGTTAGCGTTCCTTCTGATTGAGGTCGATGCGTCACTTGGGTCGTCGAATCCGCCGTTCGCCTTGCGCTACGTTTTATCGCATACGTATTCGACGGCATCCATCATCGACCCTGCATCCCCCGCTCGGCATTGCGCATACGCACGCAGATCCTGTGATGCGCATCACACCAGCCAGCGCCCTGGAACAGACTAATGCGCGCGAAGTTCTGCGAGTAACGCTCTGGCCCGGTGAAGCTCCGGGGCGCTGGCAGCCTCCTCAAAATTCGCGAGACAGCTCGACAATGCTTCGATCGCCGCTGCATGCTCGTCGGTAGCCGTAACGAAAGAGAATCTGTGCGCGGACCAATTGGTCGAGCGCATCCTGCAATTTGGCGGATGGCAGGCCGACCACCATCGCCAATAACGCACGTCTGAACTCGCGCCCAATGCATGCGCCAATCTGCGCAACCTCCTTGATCCGCCCGAACCGATCGAGACGCGTGGTGAGGGAATCCATCAACGTGGCTGGAACCGCAAGCGGCAACAGCGGACCAGTCAGCTCGTATTGCCCATCGGTTCGGCGAACGATGCCCGATTCCAAGATCGCCTTGGTCAGCTCCTCCACAAACAGCGGGACACCATCCGCGTTGCTAACGATTTGATCGAGAAGTTCTGCCGGCCAGCGCCTGTCACCACCAATACCTTGCACCATCTCGCCTGCCTGACGCTTGGTCAATCGGTTCAATGAGTGGCTGGTGACATGTCCTAAGCTTGCCCAGGGCGGTGAATATTCCGGCCGATGGGTAACGATCAGCAGCACGGACCTCTGCTGCAACAGCGGCACCAATGCATCGAGCAGTTCTTGCGTCGCGGAATCAATCCAGTGCGCATCTTCGAAAATAAGCAGAAGGAGCCGGCTTTCTGAACGCGATTCAATAAACTGCAACCACGCATTGAACATCAGCGCCTTGCGGCGATGCGGCTGCAAATCCGCTGACAGGTATCCGCCGATTGGCAACGAGAGCAACGCGGCAAACACGCCTAGAAATTCCCCGGATGTCCCGCCACCCTGCGCAAAGAACGTCTCCAGCCGATCCAGGTTTTCGTCGTCGCTGTCGTCGCGTTGCAGACCAATGGCACTTTCCAACTCTGCGATGACCGGATACAACGGCGAATGAACGTGATACGGGGAACATTGATAATGCAAAACCAGCGGGTCGCCCGCCCGCAACGCTGCTCGCATTAGGTGGATCAGGCGCGACTTGCCGATCCCCGCTTCGCCGCCCAAGAGGAGCACCTGCCCATCGCCCTCGGCGGCGACCGCCCAGCGAGCCAGCAATAAGCGCAACTCCTCGTCGCGACCAATCATGGGCGACAGGGCAAGGGAACCGTGGGACGCTGCAAAGCGATCCGGCATGCGCGCCACCCTCGTTACCCGAATAATTTGCACGGGCTCGTCGATGTCTTTCAACACGCACTTCCCCAGATCTTCCAATTCAAAGTGCTGCGCGACCAGGCGACGTGTAGTCGCGGAGATGTAGATCTCGTTGGCACAAGCCAAGCTTTGCAACCGGGCGGCGAGATTGGGCGTGGCCCCGACCGCGAGTCGAGCATCCATTGGTTCATCCTCATCGCGACCAACCACGACGGGTCCGGTGGCAATACCGATATGGACAGAGAGGGAATGTACTGGCGAGACGGTCTTCACCGTCGCCACAAGATCAATCGCCGCGCGAACCGCCCGCTCGGCATCGTCCTCATGACCTTGCGGCCACCCGAAATAGCTGAGAATCCCATCGCCGACGAACCGAGCGACATGCCCGTCGTATTTTTTGATGATCGCTGAGCAGCGGGTGCGGTAGGTTTGAATCAGTCGGCGCAGATCCTCTGGATCAAGTCGCTCGGCCAGCGACACGGAACCCACCAAATCACAGAACAGCACGGTCAATTGGCGTCGCTCGGCACCACTTGGTAGCGGTTCCTCGTTCGCGACGGGCATCGTCGTACCAAGATCGGCCCGGGCGGCGAAGAATAATTCTCGATGGCCGAGCGACAGCCCCAATTCGCGCAGATCGACTTCCGACAATTGATTCACGATAGAAAAGTCGATGTCATTCGCCCGAAATGCGGCCGCATACTGCGCTAGGCCGTGGTCGTGGAGCCATTCGTCAAATGACCGCATCGAACGAGCGCCCTACCAGCGCTTCGGCAATCGTTGCCGAATGACCATCACGTCACCGTCCTGGGTGATATAGCCGCCCTCACGGAGATCGGTCAGGATGCGCGATATCGTTTCGCGTGAGGTGCCGATGCGCTTGGCAATTTCCTGTTGCGGTGCAAGTTGGTGGAGGACTAATCGCCCCTCTTCCTCAACCGCCTGTTCAAGCAGGAACCGCGCAACGCGTCCATACACATCAAGCAGCGCGAGGTTGCCAACCGTGCGTGTTAGGTTGCGCGCACGGCGAATCAACGACAAGGTGAATTGAAACGCCATCGCCGGATGTTCCGCCAAGAATCGTTTGAATTCCTCGCGTTCAATCACTGCACACTTTGATGGTTCGACTGTCATCACCGAGGCCGACCGTGGAGCGCCGTCCAGCGCCATTTCTCCGAAATACTGGCGTGGACCCAGCATCTCCACGATGATCTCCTTACCCTCCGCATCGGCGAGGTAGGCTTTCAACCGCCCGAAAAGAACCACGTACAGCTGGTCGGTCCGATCGCCCTCTTGTACGAGGATGGTGTTCTTCGGATAGCTACGCGGCGTGCCGAGCGAGGCCAGTGCGTCGATATACGCGTCGTCGGCTGGAGGATGCGTCATTTCATTCGATTACCATGATTCAAAGGCTGCCCGGCCAATTAAGACAATCCCGATCGCAGTGAGCGTGGCGCCGATGGCATGCCGCCAGAACGCCTCACCCGGCAATAGTTTCTCGATCATCACGAGCACCGTCAATGCTGCGACCCACGGCAGGCTCATCACCGCCACAGCAAATAGCAATGCCATCAATGCGGCGCAACAGCCGATGCAGTAGCCGCCATGACGCAGGCCCATGACAATCGCACCGAGCGGACCGTCACGCCATTCGGTGAGGACAAATCCAATTGGTGAGCGGCAACGCGTGAGGCAGACTTCCTTGAGCGGTGTCCATTGATAAAGGCCGGCCGCGAGAAACAGCCCACCGCTTAACCAAAGCGAAGACGATTGCATCATAGTGTCGAGCAGCCCGGCCCGTTCCAAGCCCCAGTGAGCGAGCGTCGCGATCGCGCCATAGCCCGCCCAAGCGAAGAGATACCCCGCGAGGAAATAGATTGTTGCGACATACGGAGCATCCCGCTCACGGCGGCGCCGGTTGATCGTGATGAACGAATCAACCATTGGGGCAACTGCCGGCAACATCATCGCGCCCATCATGATGACCCACATCAGAAAGACCGCTGCGAACTGCCCAAGGCTCCAGGGCTGCGATGCCGATGCCTCCATGCCCTCCGCCGCGAGGACGGTGAATAGCCATGCAAGCGCACAGACGAACGCGAGCCCCGTCGCGAGGACGATGCGGTCCCGCGTCAAAGCCGGAGCGTTCAGGCTC
This sequence comes from Betaproteobacteria bacterium, assembly GCA_009693235.1. Taxonomy (GTDB): domain Bacteria; phylum Pseudomonadota; class Gammaproteobacteria; order Burkholderiales; family SG8-39; genus SHXR01. The sequence goes on from SHXR01000054.1 coordinate 22,955, forward strand.
TTTTCTTCAAGGGCTTGCGCCATGTAAAGCTCTGCGGTCCGCGTAGATCGAACGCGATATGTTTGGAAGAGCGCCCCTTCCAATCCCAGTTGCGCCCAAACGCACCGGTGACGACATTGCGCTTGGCTTCACCTAGCGTTAGATGCCCGGGCACCACTTCCGGACGCGGCGCATTGTAGATCCGGCAGGTATCACCGGGCGGCACCATGTACTTCCTGAACGGGCCACCTAGCCCCTTCACTTTGCCTGGCACATGGACGCGCCATTTCTCATCGTCGCAAGTGACTTTCATTTTGACGAACTCGACCCCATCGACTTTGAGGGTGAGATCTGCCCAGGCAGCAAAGGCCCCACCTGCCTTGCCAAGAAAAATGTTGGTGAGCGCCTCGCGCTGCTCCGCGTTCGCACGCGCATCGATCAAAAATCCAAACTCGCGATTCTTATCGAATACGGTACCTTCAAAATGGATGACCAGCACCACCGCCAGATCCCCATCGAGACGCACGCTGCCGTAGTTCCCCTTGCGGATCAGCCAGGTCAACACGCCTTCGCAAAAACCATGGGTGGGCGGTGAGCTGAAGACACATGGGCAGCCAATCGCGCAGTTGCACAAATCCCACCAATCGCCTTGCAGACGCCATTCCGGCACTGCGGGACTCGCGGATTTCTTCAGTCGCAGCATGTTGCCCTCCGTTCGCGCACATGGTAACGCCCATCGTACGCTTCACCGGCCACTACGGCACCACCTTCACCTTGCCCAGTTTCTCGATGGTGCGGATCATCATGTTGACGTCTTCACCCGCGCCCTGATCATTGATCGTCGTCTGGAACATCTCCCGCACCAGATTCGAGATTGGCATTGGCATGCCGCTTCCCATGCCAAGCTCGGTGGCGAGCCGCACGTCCTTGTGCATGAGGGCCAACGTGAAGTTGGTGCGGATGTCCCCTCCCTTCGCTAGTTTCGGGAGCGTAATTTCAGTCGAGTAGCTGCGTGCTGAACCCTTGTTCAAGACTTCCGCGCATTTGGAAATAGAAAGACCATTCTTCACACCCATTGCCACCGCCTCGAACGTCACTGCGCGCACGCTCGCCGCAATGACGTTGTTGACGAGCTTCATGACATGGCCCGCCCCAACCTCCCCGCAGTGGAAAACATTAGGGCTGATCACCTCGAAGACCGGCTTTACGCGATCATAAAGCGCGGCCGGTGCGCCGATCATGATGGCAATCGTGCCGGCGTCGGCGCCATGCGGCCCACCCGAGACGGGGGCATCGATCAATGTGATCCCCTTTTCTTTCAGCTCGGCCGCCATGACGCGCGTGGCATTGGGATCGCCGGTGGTCATGTCGGCGATGATGCCGCCACGCTTCATGCCGGCGGCCAACCCGTCGGGCCCGAAGATCGCGGCACGCACTTCGTTCGACGTCGGCAGGCAGGTCATGACCATGTCGCATTGGGCCGCCAATTCGCGCGGACTCTGCGCGGCCATCCCACCCTTGGCGGCGAAATCGGCGACCACCTGCGGACGTAAATCGTACACGCCCAGCTTGTTCTTCAACATCAAGCGGCGCGCCAGGGCACCGCCCATGGCACCAAGCCCCACAAATCCTAGTTGCATGTCGTTCTCCCGATGTAGTCGCTGTTGGCGATAACCAATCATACCCACCGCCCGGTTCCCGCGCCGCCCGCCGCTTGCCATTTTCTTGCCCGAATTGATCACTGCGGGAGCCCGATCGGCGCACTCCTTCGCCCAGGTGGGGGGGGTGAAATGGCATGGCTGCGGTATGACAAACAAACAGGGGGCAAAGCATGGATTCAAGAATAAGAGCGATCGCACCAGCAATACGGAACGGATTTTCCAAACTCATCGGCCAGCGCCAACAGGTGATCCGTGCGGTCGCCAACGGCACACAACGCACGCTGGCAGGCGCGCGTGGTCAAGGGCATCGTCGCGAGCGGGCGGGATACATCCGGGCGAACCAGGTGAAACGTCTGACACTTGCCCAGAGCGAACTCCCTGAACTCCTGGCGATCATTCGCTACCTAAGGCAGGCAAGCGGATCGGAAGCATTGGGGATCGACTTTGCATCCGCCTATATTCAAACGGCGTCAGCGAAAACGCTCAACAGCGAGGACGGTATCGAAGTGCTCGATGCGCTGGGCCTCTTCGCCGATCGTCTTGCGGAACGCGCGTCCGCCCCAACCAAACTCGGGAAATCGGCACGCCTTGCGGTGGCGGCTCATCTTGAGGTGGCGCACCGTCATGGCGTCAAATTCATCACCCATAAACAGGATGGCGGTGTGCGGATGTGCTACGACGGGGACGCGTTTCGGCGCACCCTCGCACTGTCCTCGACCCCGGAGCAACGCGCCGCCGCGGCGCTTGGCCTGACCCGGCCGGAATGCGTAGCCGATGAAACACGCGTCATGGAGCGCCGGCAACTCGATGAATGGCGGGCGAACGTCCTCGATCATGTTGAACCGGGAACGCTACCGCCCTACCTGAAGAATCGCGTCCGCACGCGGCGTGCCGCCATCTGGGCGAGTCTCGCCTATCAACGCACCCGCAGTGGATTGCAAATCGGTGAGAGCGCCGATGCCGAGGCCGCGGCCCAGCGCGCGCTGACCGAACTTGCCGGCGTCAACAAACTGGAACTGGCGGACGACGATCTTTCTGCCTATCGTGATGCCGCGATGCGTGTGAATGCATCGCGCTGGGCGGCAGGCCCTTCCATTGCCCCGATCGCACCGGGCAACGGTCCGCGCGAAAAATATCGCCCGCGTGTCGTCACGGTATTCGGTGAACCCGGCGAAACGTGTATTCATGTCGTCGATGGCCATGCGGATCGACCGCTTGCCAAGCGCTGCACCTACGGCATCGCATGGGTGGGCTCCGCCACCGTCAATCGCGAGGGCACGGCTGTGGCCATCGCCGTGCAGTCCGCCGAAGCGTGGCGCGAGCTCTGGGTATTTCACCGCATGGATAACGACTGGACGGTGCGGGTGATGCCTCCGGCCGCCGCCATGCCAGGGATCGGTTACGCCGAATTCGCCGGATGGCGACCAGGCGGCGCCCAGATGCTCGTCGCACGCGAAGCGGTCGGTGAAGGCAAGTATCTGCGCTCATTCGAGCTGGTGCGGGTCGACACGCTTGCGCCAGTGCGTCAGGCGAGCGACCCGGATCTCATCGACGCATTCAAGCGCTGGCAAGATCCGCTGTGGAAGCAGCAGACGGTGAGCTTACGGTAAATTGGGGACAGACCACGATTTTGGCCGACCTATTTCCATCGCCGCCACGCTCACACCTTCCGTGAGCGTGGCGGCGCCTTCTTCGTCCCTGGCTGAAACACCCGCGCGGTCACGCTTTCATCAAACTTTTCATTGAGATCCGCCGCCACTCGCACACATACGGCACGGCATATTTCGACGAGCGTGCGATCGGCGACCGAGTAGTACACCACGTTGCCGTCGCGCCTGCGGTTGAGCACGCGGGAACGGTGCATCAGCGACAGGTGTCGCGACACATTGGTCTGCGTGGCACCGGTTTCCGCAACGATGGTATTGACGGATTTTTCTTCGTTGCAAATGGCATGCAAAATTCTGAGGCGAGTGGGCTCCGATAGCAGCGACAAGTAGGAGGCTGCTGACTCGAACATCCGGCCGACATCGGGATCCTGGTCCATTGTTCTGCGATTTCGTGAGCCGCGCGGACTACTTGTTCACCGGCGATTCAGGATCCAGCAATAAGGCCACGAGATCCTTGATCTGCGCTTCGGTGAGGATACCGTTGTGGCCGAAGCGCGGCATATTGGAACATGCTGTATAGGCCTGTGGGTTGTACAACTTGCCGAAGGTGTATTCCTGGATCGCCCGCGAAGTGCCGCGCAGCTTGCCAAATCCAAGCAGCGAGGGGCCGATCGTTCCAAACGAGAGTTCCTTCGGCGCGAGTTGGTGACAGGCGTAGCAGTTGGCGCCGGCGGGCCGACTGGGATCATCGTTGAACTGCTTGCCGACCCCGCTTTGCGCGATGCGCTCGCCTTCTCGCCAATCGCCTAACAGCTTGCCGTCAGCCGGATACTTCAAGCGCGCAAAATTGGCCTTCTCGATGGCTGCGGATGCCGACTTTGAGAGAGGGCCATCGGCAGGGGTACGGCTGCATGCCGCGTTTGCTTCGTCCTGATTCAACCGATCAAGGCCCGCTTGTCCACGGGCTTTGAAATCGGCACCCATCAACTTCATCGCCTGGGCACGGTATTCGGAATCGCTGACGAAGGCGACACAACTGGTCAACAGCCCTACTGCCAGCAGAACGTCTAACGATTTATTGGAGATCGACATGATTTTCATCGTTTGATGGCCGGGGCGTTGAACACGCCGCCGTTGGCATTTCTGGCGAGGAACATGGTGAGCGCCACCGACGTATCGGATGCAAACGTCAATTCCGGAAACCGCTGTTGGCGAAAACAATCGTAGAGACGCCATTGCATCGAGCGGAGTTCGCCTTGCGATACCCGATATGCGGGCCAAGTCGTGTAGGCGCGCTGCGCGTCTTTTTCATCGGTGAGATTGGGCAGGTCCTGTAACCGGATGCGCTTACCCGATTCCGAATGGCAGGTCGCGCAGGAAAAATCATGCGGGCCGCCGCGGTGAAAGAAAATTTTCTCGCCAAGCTTGAAGGCTTCCTTTTCCTTTGGATGGTTCATCCCCACCGCCATCTTCACACCCTTCGACTCGGCGGTGATGAACGCGGCCAACGATTCGAAGTCGGATCGATTGCTGCCATCGCCGAAGGTGCGACGTAGCACCTCCCCGCGGGGCAATCCTTGCAGTACCGTCATGCAATAGACCAGTCGCGTCTCCAGGTCCATCACCTTGTCGACATCGGCAAAGTAACGCGGCAATTCAGCATAGGCGCCCTTTACGACGCCCGGACCCTTGCCAAGATCGCAATGCTCAAGTGAGACGGCGCGTGGCCCGCGCACCCGCTTCCACAATTCCTCGCCGCGTGCTTCCCAAAGATCGGCTGGATTGCCGTCCATCAATGCATCGCGATACTTCTCGATCTGCCGAACCGAATCCGCGCCGGCCTGTGCCAAGACCGTGTTCGATGCGACGGCTCCGACTAAGAACGCCAGCAATGCGCTGATCTTCACTTGGTATCCCTCGCAAAATGACTATTTACTGCTACGGCCGCAAGTAGACGTAACCTTCCTTGGCTTGCAATCGGGCGACTTCCGCCACGCCCGATGGGGCGATCTTGCCGTCCGCGATGATCTGTGCCGGATCGATCTTTCTCGATTGCAAGGTATTGCGGCAGACCTTGAACTCAACGCCTCTTAGCGAAAGCTCTTCGACATCATTACTAAAGGCTGCCCCCGCCGAATTCTTCGCATCCTTTAGAAGGAAATCGATGCCGCGCCCATGGGTGACGACTTGAATCTTTGCATTTGGATCGGCGCCCAGATGATTGCGGAGATTACCGCTCGCGCGCGCCGCCTGTTCGATGCCTTCATTCAGATGGTAGACCACCTTGATCGCATCGCCTTGCGCCAGGGCCGGCAGCGACGCACCGAGCATGCAAACAAGAACCGACCATCGTGACAGGATGCGATAGAACATGGTTTGACCTTTCGATGCGGAACATCCGCCCCGGCAAGCGCTTCCGCTACGACGAAATCTTCGCCTCGTCGGTACGCTTGTCGCCCTTGTTATCCGTCCAGATAATCTGCACCGTCTCGCCCGACTTGCCGCCCGCAAATTGGAATTGCAAAAACGGATTCTTCGACACCGCAGGGCCCCACTCGGCGGTGAGGACAGTCTTGCCGCTGTGAACCGCCGTCACGCTTTGAATGAAATGCGCCGGGACGATGTTGCCCGCGCTGTCTTTACGCTGGCCGGTTTCCATTTCATGACTCATCAACACCCGGACCAATACTTTGTCGCCTTGCATCGTGGCGCGAATCCGCATCGGATCTGCCATGGAGTTCTCCTAGCTATCGGTTGAAGGTGTGGTTGCAGAGGACTATCCGCCACACCCACCGATAGTCACTTTCACTTCGCGGGTCGCCACGAAATACTTGCCATCGGCTGTTTTGATCAAGGCATGGACGTTCGACGACTGCCCGATTTTCACGCGGGTGGACACGGTGGGATCGGTCCCGGCCGGAAAATCGAACTTGGCGGCGAGCGCGTTGGGATTTTTTTCGACCAGCACCGCGATCGATTGGGTATTGGGAATGCGGCTGGTCACGTTGATTGGCACCACCGCGCCGTTTTCCGCAATCTCGGGCGTTGCGCCCCAGGAAATATCATTGGTCGGCGTGGCGCCCGCCCCGCCCAAGGCCTTGACCACATCGTTCAGACTCTTCGACGCGAACGCGTCCTTATTCCAACCCGCTTGCGCGAACGCCGCCTCGGGGCGAATCAGGCCCGCCGCGACGAACAGACCGAACACCGTCGTAGCGCTGCCCGATTGAAGAAACCTTCTACGCCCTGCAATCATCTCTTCCATGCACCCTCCATATTTTTCCGCTCGCCTAGCACAACATTCCTGAACCTGCTTACTCGCATATTCTACTAGTCTGCGCGTGCCGGTTGAAACCCGCTTGCGCAGGCCGCGCCAACCGTTTCGACCCACCTGCTCATCCGGCCATGCCCGGATTGCCGCCCGCCCCGCTCAACTTAGGCAGGTTAAGTTTCGGCATCTTGATCGTCTTTTTTGCCCGCAGGTAATCGGCGACGACCTCCCACGCCGGCTGCCCTCCCGCATTGCGCGCCTCTTCCGACACCGGCGCCCAGCCGGCCACCTTGTAGCGTTTGTCCGCATTGATTGGCTTGCCGCCCAAACGCATATCGCTGATGCGATGCCCCGGCTTGCCCTGTATATCGCAGGTGTAGGTCATGCCGCCCACCCGCACCATATCACCGCCTTGCTGATAGTAAGGATCGGGATTAAACAGGTTGTCCGCGATATCTTCAAGAATCGTCTTGATCATCGCGCCCGACATTTCGTTCACGGTGGTGTAGGGGTAGGTGATCGCCGTCTGATCCATCACATGCTCGAAGGTAATGGTCTGTCCCGGCAAAATCGTCGTCCCCCAACGAAAGCCAGGTGAAAACGCGATCTCGGCGCCCTTCACTTCCATCAGGGCATCGAGAATCACCTGATCGAGCGTGCCGTTGAAGTTGCCGCGACGATAAAGCAGTCCGTGGCTCACCGCGAGTTTTTCATCCAGTTTGGCCTGGAACGGCGCACGCAAGTGTTTGATCAGCGCGTCCATTTCCGTATCGGCGGGCAGCAGGTTCGAGAATATCGGCAGCAAGCGATAGCGAAAATCGGCCACGTGCTTGGCCCGGACATCGAGGTCGAGCACGGCGAGAAACTTGCCGTTCGACCCGGCGTTGGTGACCAGCGTTTGCCCACCCGCGTTCCGGATGATGACGGGCGCTGGCACACCATCATGCGTATGGCCGCCCAAAATCGCATCGATGCCACGCACCCGACTGGCCATTTTCAAATCGACGTCCATGCCGTTATGCGACAGCAGCACGACCGCATGCGCGCCCTTGGCACGCACCTCATCGACCACCTTCTGCATGTTCTCGTCCCGAATACCGAAGCTCCACTCCGGTACGAAGTAACGAGGATTGGCGATGGGCATGTAAGGAAACGCCTGACCGATGATCGCCACCGGCACGCCGTTGATTTCCTTCATCACATGCGATGGAAACACCGGGTCTTCGAAATCGGTGGTCTTGATGTTCTGCGCGATGAAGTCGATCTGACCCTTGAAATCGCGCTCGACGATCTCTTTCACACGGCTGGCGCCCAGCGTGAATTCCCAATGCGCAGTCATGATGTTGACGCCCAGACGCTTGCAGACATCGACCATGTCCTGGCCCTTGGTCCAAAGCGCGGTCGCGGATCCTTGCCAGGTGTCGCCACCATCGAGGAGCAACGCACCCGGCCGGCTTGCCCGCAGCCGGTTGATCAGGGTCGCCATATGCGCAAAGCCGCCCACCTTGCCATAGGTTCTGGCGGCCTGATCGAAATTGAGATAGCTGAAGGCATGCGCCTCCGCTGATCCCGGACGCAACTTGAAGTGCTTCAGCAGCGCTTCGCCCACCAGGTGCGGCGGGCGACCCAGTGCCGCGGCCACCCCAAGATTGACATTGGGCTCGCGAAAATAGGTCGGCAGCAACTGCGCATGACAGTCGGTGAAATGCAACAGACTCACATTGCCAAAGCGCGGCACATCGTAAAGCCGCTCGCCCTGCGCCCAGCTCGCGCGCGGGTCCAGAAGGAAGCCACCGGCAGCCGCGGTCGCTAGCAATTGGAGGAATTCGCGACGATGCATAGGGAAAGATTAACCGGTTCATCCGGGTTTTGCGTGGGTCACCGGATAGAGCCGTAGTCCCCCGCAGTGGAAGAAGATGGCGGTCCTGAAGTTCTCGAAGCTGCGAAACCCGTAGGCCGCCTTCTTGATCGTCTGGATCTTGGAGTTGAGGCCTTCGGCCACGGCGTTCGTGATCCGGTGGGTGAAGTAGGTCAATACGTTGTGCAGTTTCTGTTTAATGTTCTTCGCGGTCTTGATCACCGGTTTGAGACGCGAATGCGTGGCCCAGCGATACCAATGCTTCCAGTGGGCGGGGGCCTCTTCCCGAGTTGGCAGTTTCCAGAACTCGCGCAAGCTCTCCTTGATCGCCCAGGCGCGGCTGGTCTTCAGGTTCATCGCCCGTAGCGACGCGAAGCGCTCCTGGTGCTTGGGTGGCAGACGCTCCTGGGCGTACAGCCACAGGTAGCGCGATCGGGCGAGCGTCTCATCGCCCCGGGCCCGGTGCTCGCG
>SHXR01000003.1 GCA_009693235.1 Betaproteobacteria bacterium
CCTCTCCGGATTCGATAAGCGCTACAAGAACGATCTGGTGGGCGCCTCGGCCTTTCCGCCGGCGATGTTGTTGAAGGTCGTGCTGTTCGCCTACGCGCAAGGCATCGTCAGCAGCCGCGGCATTGAGGCCGCTTGCCGCGAGCACGTTAACGTTTGAGCTAACCCGCGCGCGGAGGGCGCAGCCCGGAGCGCGTCGGGTTGAGCGAAGGGTTGGGCAGCACGTGTTCTTGCTCGGGGGGGTGCGCTACGCCACGAGTATGCAACGACGCCGTCGCGTTTGTGCGGCGCAGCCCAGAACCGCGGGTAGCGCGGTGCCAAAGAGACTGAGGGAGAGCGAGCCCGTGCGCTGAGACAACCTGACAAGGGGAAGGCACCGCCTCCCGCTCAAAATGCCCGCGACCTGAAACCGTGGCGAACCTGTGTTGCTGCGCGCGGCAGCTTGCTCCAACGGTGGCAGGACGCAGCTGTGCATGCGCTCCCGGCAACGAAGACCGAAATCTGCGGCAACGCAGCGCAGACGCAGGAGACGCCGCAGACGGTGGTGGTGGAAGGAGGAAGACCGTGCGCTGGCCGCCGAAGGACGAACAGCCCACGCCGGCGGTGCCAGGAGTCTTTGCAGGAGCGAGACGACAGGATGCACGCTGAATGTTCCGTTGCTTGCAGCGGCTACGGTGCGGGTGCGCCGAGTAGCGCAAGTGTACGACCTTCAAAGCGTGCTGCCCAACGTGAATTCGACTTCCGAAACATGGTCTCATAAGAGATAACCCGTGCGGCGCTGTCAAGAGATCTTTGATTTCTTGATTATTTCGGGGAGCTGTGGTTTTATATAGATGTTGGCACGCGGCCTCATTTGTCGAATCATCATGAGATAGGCCGCAAGGAGGAAAAATACGCCTTCCAAACAAAATACCTATCCACCGACCGCCCCTCCGCCGAGACTCCTGGATAGGCTGCATGAGGCCATTCGGCAACGGCACTACAGCCGCCGGACCGAAGAAGCATACGCCCACTGGATAAAGCGATTTATCTTTTTTCACGGTAAGCGCCACCCGTCCGATCTGGGCGAAGTTGAGGTCACGGCTTTCTTGAATCATCTTGCGGTGCAGCGCAACGTGGCGGCGGCCACTCAGAATCAGGCTCTGTCGGCGTTGCTGTTTCTCTACAAGGATGTATTGGGCAAGGAGTTGCAGTGGCTTGACGGTTTGACGAGGGCAAGGCGCCCGGAGCGCTTGCCTGTCGTGCTCTCCCGGGAGGAGGTCGCGCGTTTGTTTGCCGCCATGGAAGGCGTTACGTGGTTGATGGCAAACCTTCTGTACGGGACGGGCATGCGCCTCATGGAGTGTCTGCGGTTACGTGTAAAGGATATCGACTTCGCTCATTTGCAAATCCTGATTCGGGACGGCAAAGGTGAGAAAGACCGGGTCACGATGCTCCCTGCCAAGCTGGTTGATCCGCTCAAGGCTCAACTACAGAGGGCCCGCCAGCTCCACGAGCTCGATCTGCGCGACGGCTTTGGCGAAGTGCATCTTCCCTACGCGCTTTCACGGGAATATCCGCGGGCTGGGTACGATAGGATTTGGCAGTACGCGTTCCCTTCCAAGAATCGCTCGGCCGATCCGGAAGATGACGTAATCCGCAGGCATCATCTCGATGAGTCGGTGTTGCAGCGGGCGGTGACGAAAGTCGCGCGTGTCGCGAGGATCGAAAAGAGGGTCCACTGTCACGTGCTCCGCCACTCCTTCGCGACACATTTACTCCAAGCCGGGTATGACATCCGCACGCTGCAGGAGCTATTGGGTCACAACGATGTAAGCACGACGATGATCTACACGCATGTCCTCAATCGCGGTGGGCGTGGCGTGGTGAGTCCGTTCGATCGGGTTGAGCAGCCTTTCGCACGTTACGGATGATATGCGTGCCCAGTCTTTGCTGGGCAGTCGCAGTCTGGTAGATCGGTTGCAAGCTGGCGGCGATCGGCTTGCGAAGTCGACGCTTGGTCGCGCATCAACAATCCCTCACTCACTCCGGTCCGACAAATCCGATGTACGCGCCACCGGCCACCGCAGGGCTCGCCAGCATTGCGTGTTCGCCGGTGTTGCGAATGCCGCGTGCGAGCGGGGCCATGCCTTGCTCCTGCATCCAGCGCGCGCCGGCGCCCATGCTGGTGGTGTGATACAGCGCTTGAAACGGGCCCGGACCACGGCGTGCCAGGGCATCGGCGGCGGGCCCTGGTGCGGAGGGCTGGGCAATGCCTAACCCGTTCGGGCCCAACTGAAACACCGCCATGTTCGACATGATCACCGTGCCGCGTTGCAATGGTGGCTGCGGCATGCCGAATACGTTTGCGTAGGTCGCTGCGCTTGCTTCGGCGTTTTCGACCACGATGTAGGCGCGTTCGAGCGTGAACACTTTGTTTGGATGGTTTGCGCTTCCTGGTACCTGGGCGCGACGTGTTTCAATCGGCGTCAGATGCTCGATGAAAAAAATCGGTAGCGGATTCTTCGCTCCGAGGGTTGCGGCTTTCCAGCGCAGTTCGAGTCCCGATGGCGTTCGCCGGCCGCCTTCGATCGCATCGCTGACATCGACACCGCGGCTGCGCATGCCGGCGACGTCCGCAATCAAGTTATCGCTTTGCACGACCACATAACGAATGCCTCCGCCTGCGGCGATGAATTCCGGCAAGTTGGTCCAGGCATTCCCCGATCCGGCGCCATATTCGGATCGGTCGCGAATCGCCAGCAACTCAATGTAATCGTCCTGATTGAAGGCGATCGCATTGTGGGTGCCCTTGCCCGGATGATCGCCACCCGGATGCATATTGAAGCCAAGCTGCCGAAATTGCTCAATGCCCTTGGGCAGATCGGGCACACAGATCATGACGTGGTCGATGCGAGTCAGCAACGCGGCTCCCGTGGGTTTATGAGATAGGTTCTGGTTATTCGGCGCGAATGCCCGCGTCCTTGGCAATCCTGGTGAACTTCGCGATATCGTTTCGCACCGTGGCGGCGAACTCTTCCGGGGTGTTGCCGATCGGTTCGATGCCGGCGCGCTCGAACTGATCGCGGATCTCGGGTGACGAGAGCGCCTTCACCGCCTCGGCGTGCAGCTTCACGACAATATCGCGCGGCGTGTTGGCCGGTGCGAACAAGCCAAACCATGCGCTGGCACTTACGTCGGGAAAGCCTGCTTCGGCAAACGTTGGGATATCCGGCGCAATCGGCGCGCGCCGCGCGGCGCCAATCGCCAGCGCATACAATCGCTTGGCCTGCACCTGGGGCAGCGTTGCTTGCAGGGCATCGAAGCTCAGCATTACTTCGCCTGATAACAGTGCGACGGCCGCGGGGGCGCTGCCTTTGTAGGGCACATGCACCATCTTAATGCCGACGCTCGCATTGAATGCTTCGGTCACGAAATGCGTGAAGCTGCCGATGCCAAAGCTTGCGTAGTTGAGCTGGCCGGGACGTGCCTTCGCTAGTGCGACCAGCTCCTGCACGCTCCGCGCAGCGAGTGACGGATGCGCGAAGAGCGCGAAGGGGGCAGCGGCTAGCATGGAAATTGGCGCGAAGTCCTTCACTGCATCGAAGGCGAGCTTGGCATGCAGCGCCGATGGGGTGGCCACATGGCCGATCGCGCCGAACAATAGGGTGTAACCGTCCGGTGTCGCACGGGCGACGAATTCGACACCGATGATGCCCGCTGCACCGGGCCGATTGTCGATGACAATCGCCTGCTTCATGCTTTCGCTCATCTTCTGAGAGATGGGTCGGGCGATGAAATCCGGATTGCCGCCCGGTGCTGTCGGAATGATGATGCGAAGCGGTTTCGTTGGATAGCCTTGCGCGCCGACGCCAGCCGCAAGGGCCAACGACAGCGCAATGATCGAGAGGTTCGCGAAACGCATCGGGATGGTTGAGGTTGGTCCGCTAAATCATCGCCAACCCGCCACTGACCCCCAAATGCTGGCCGGTGACGTAAGAGGCTTCCGGTGAGCCGAAGAATGCAACGGCCGCCGCGACTTCGGTTGGATGCGCAAGACGTCCCAGTGCGATGGCGCGGCTGGCACCGAGGGCGTTGAGATCATCCAGCACTGCCTTGGGTGTCCACGATGGATCGCGCCCCAGTCCCACATTGCGATTGGGTTCCGGATCGCCATCGGCTTCGCTTTCGAGGGCGCCGGGCGATACGCAGTTCACCGTGATGCCTTGCTGCGCGACTTCGCCTGCGAGTGTCGCGGTGAGCCCGACCATCGAGCCTTTGCCGACGCCCGCCAAGAGCGTGTGATAGGGCACGCCGACACGCCAGGCTTCGCCGCCGATGTTGACGATGCGCCCGTAGTTTTGTTTGATCATCGGCGGCAACACGGCGCGGCAGGCGCGCAAGGTGTTCCAGACGTTCCAGTCGACCGCTTTCTGCATCAGCTCTTCGGTGAATTCCATGAGGCGCATGCGAATCAGCGCGGCGGCGTTGTTGACCAGCGTGTCGACGCGGCCGAATTCATCGAGCGCGCGTTTCACCACCGCATCGGCCACGCCCAGTTCACTCAGATCACCGCCCACGCCGATCATACGGGCGCCGGTTTCCTTGGCGAGGATTTCGGCGGTGCGTTGCACGCGCGCTTCTTGCACATCGGCTAATAGGACGCTTGCGCCTTCTTCGGCGACACGGCGCGCGATCACACGCCCCAATCCTTGGGCGGCGCCGGTAACGATGACGACGCGTCCGTCATAGCGTTGGCAGTGCGTCTTCAGCTCGAACGCTGCCGTCTTGAGTGATGCCATGGCTCCTCCTTAGGTACGAAACCGATGCGGCCCGGTGGCGCGGTCACAATGCCTTCTATTATTGCGTGATTCGACCGCGGTTGAATAATTTTCCGCTGCGACGTTAGCATGGCGGTCCGCCCAACACTTTTGAGGTTGCAACGATGGCCGCCGATGCAAAGAACGACGCTTTCACCGATGAAGTCTTCAACTACTGGATTCCGCGGCTGGTGGCCGATGGGGTCGATGCCAACGACATCGTCGGGGTGCGCGCCAAGGTGAACGATTGGGCCGGCTGGCCGGAGGCCTGGGCGAAGGCGGGTGATGCGCACAAAGCGCTCGCGATGGAGCGTCTGGCAGCCGGCCACCGAATTACCGCAGCCGACGCCCTGGTGCGATCGAGTCTTTGCTATCACGTGGGGCAAGTGGTGGCGTTTCACGCGCCCGGCCGTAAAGCAGAGCTGCAGGCGATGAAGGTGGCGGCGTTTCGCGAGGCCGCTCCGCTCCTTACGCCGCCGGCGGAGCGGATCGAAATTCCGTTTCGTGGCAAGAAGCTGCCCGGCTATCTGCGCTTGCCGATCGGTGCGCGGGGGCCGGTGCCTTGCGCGCTGTTGGTCCCAGGCCTGGATTCGACCAAGGAAGATTTCATTACTGTGTCTGAGATGTGTGTGCGGCGCGGCATGGCGTCTTTCACCTATGACGGACCGGGGCAGGGCGAGTTTCGCGCCACCATGGCGCTGGCGGCGGGGTTTGAAGATTCGATCCTCGCCGCGTTTGCGATGTTGACCAAACGCACGGAAATCGATGCACGGCGCATCGGGCTCTTGGGTCGAAGCCTGGGCGGGTTCTATGTGATTCGGGCGGCGGCGGCCGAACCGGAGATTGCGGCGGTCGTCGCCTTTGGCGGCACGTTCGACCTTAGCGATTGGCCGAACATGCCTGCCTCGATCAGGAACGGCTTTGTCTTCGCCACCGATTCAAAGACCGAAGACGAAGCAAAAGCCAAGATGGGCGCGGCCACACTTGGCGATTGCATCGATCGTGTCCGCTCGCCGGTGCTGGTGGTGCACGGCCGGCGCGACGCCATCTTCAAGTGGACGCAGGCCACGCGGGTGGCCGAAGCGTTAGACCAACACGCAACGCTGCTGATGGACGATGACGGCGTGCACTGCTGCCATAACCACGCTTTTCAATATCGCACGGCGATGGCCGATTGGCTCGCCACAACATTGCGAGCCTGAGCGCTTCCCTAGCACGCTAGCCCCGCGTGTGGACGATTTTCTTGGTGTCGCCGTCGCAGCTGCCGACCACGGAGCCGCCGCCGACCTTGTCGTTGTCGACGATTTCAAGGGCGAACTTTGGCACTTTATTGGCTTCGATCTTGGCGGTAATTTCCGCTTTGAGTTCCTCACATGATTTGCGGGCGTGACTGTCGGCCAGTGCAACATTGCATGCGATCAACAGGGCGGAGACGAGAACGAGCTTCTTCATTGGAACTCCCAGAGCGGTGAAAAAGGGGGGGCGGCGACAGCGTTTCGGCACGCGCTGCGCGGCAGGGCATTCTGCGCACGACCGTCTGCTCTGGGTTCCGGAAACGCATCCCGACTGTGCGCTGATACACAGCCCGGATTTGTCATCAACGAACGGATTTCGTCTGTGCCCGCCAGCCATCGAATGAGCGAAGCATTCATCAGGGCGATGCTGCAAGCCGGCTCAGCCGATTTTTTCCCAGAAGAGCTCATGCTGCTGCATCGATCCGCCCCATGAGCGAAGCGGCGGCGAGAGCTTCAGGATGTCTTTCTCGAAGGCGATCGTGCGCACCTGCTCGCCACCGACGCGACTTGCATCGGATGAGCCATCCACGCGCGTGCGTAGCGTATTGCCTTCCACCACGTAGCGACCGGTGTAGGACATGTAAGCGCCTTCGCCGGGCGCGAGATTGGGTCGCGAATCATTCAGAACCGCCATCATGCGGCCATCCGGATGGAACATCGCAAGCCCTATCGGCTTGGGTCCGTAAGGGGGCGTGATGGGTTGGCCTTGCGCATCGAACGCGTTGGTGCGAATGAGACGCCAAGTGCCGGCGAGGTTGGGCATGTCAATTCTCCGGTGGAACCCTTTTGAGGCAATGTTGATGAAGCGTTTTCGCGCTGTCAGCGCGACCCTGCCGTTCCTGAACACGTATCGAACCATGTGCCTTGCGCCAATGCCAGACTTTAGGCTTGTCCTCGAAGGTGTCCGGAGCATTCAGTTTGCCGCTTGAGGGCGTCAGCGACCAAGCGCCAGAGACCATCTTGCCTGCAGTCCAATTCCACGCCCACCCATTGCCTGCCGCTTTATTGATCCAGCGCCCTCCCGCCTCGGGCCCGTTTAGCGGCAATTGCGCAATCGATCATCGGAGATCAGCCTAGCTGATCTTATCCGTCATGCCAGCCCGGATAGTGTTTTCGGTAAGGACGACGTTTTGTCGAATAGGAATTCATACGGCTTATTTCTTATCATTTTCCCTAAAGAAACCTCCTTTCCAAGAAGCCTTTGGGGTGTTACGTCACCTCCAATCGGCACCACTCTCATTACGTCAAAATAGACCCCATCGATCATCAATGAAGCGGTTTCAAGCAATTTCGCAACCGCCGATATCACCGAATCGCACCAGAGCAATGTAACCTCGCGCCATCGACAATCGGGCTCCGCTTGAGCCAATGCAAACCACATCGGCCAATCTATCCCGAAAGCGTTTCGGTCGGCCAATAGATAAGCTTCAGGCAAAAAAGCACTTTGATTACGCCAACCGCGTCTTCACGGATGGTCCGCCTGGCCATTATTGCTGACACGCCCGCGTCGAGAAGAGCTTGATAAATGATATTGCAAGCTTCACGTGCCCCGCCCGGACCGTCGACCAAAAGAGTTAAGCAAGGACGCGAATGATCATCGTCATGATTGGTTACAAGTCCGATGCACCCAGCAATTGGAACATCTACGCCACACAACTGCCAAAGCACTTCTATCGCTCGGGTCGACCAAGTCCGAGCCTCTGATAATTCACATTTCAGGGCCGTGTCTTTGCTTGCATTCGTATTATTTGCGAAATGAGCAAAAACTTCGATACCCGTTATGCCGCTAGCGAAATCGGTCCCAGTGGAAAATTCGGCTCGCGCGACCGACCACAGCATTTGCCAGCCATTAAGCCAGTCGATGGGGCCTTTGCCGAATGCCGCGTCCCAGCAAGCGCGGTTCTTTATAGGGGCGAAATCGACGCTCTGGCCGTAGACCAAGGCCGTTACGCGACCATCAGCATAGGGTGGGGCAAAGAATCAACCTTCGGCAGCATCCATAAGGTCACCTTTTGAAGCCTTGAAAGGGCGGGACTGTCTCAACGTGTGGCCTGTCCCCGGTTTGGAAGACAGCAGGTTAAGCTAATCCCGCCTGCCTCTCGAACTCCATAGGGCTCTTGTATCCGATCGTCGAGTGCCTGCCCAAACTATAGTCGAACCGGAGGAAATTCAGCGTCGCTCGTCTTGCTTGGTGACGGGGCAGGCTACACTGAGCATCGGCGGCCCTCCCCCGCTGGAACGCTGCAACGGCGAGATCTGCGATCGGCACGACACAAGGAGCGGGCATGGAGTGGAAGACCGACCATCAAAGAAGCCCGATCCGCGAGCGTACATCGCTCCTTAGCGTTGACGGGCGCCTCGTGCCAGTCGTCCTTTGGACGCCGATGAGTGCGATCGGTCGCGTGCCGCTTGTCCTCATCAGCCATGGCGGCTCCGGTCACAAGACGACGCCCCTGGTTACCGATCTTGCCTGGCCGTTGGTCGAGCGCCACGGATTCGCCGTTGCGGCCATCGATGGTCCGGTCCATGGCGAGCGCCGCGCCGATTGGGATCCTGCCAATCCACCGCAAGGTTCGGCGATTCGCGATCAGTTTTTCAACCTGTGGCGTACCGGTACCAGCGTCGATGAGGTCGTCGAGGATTGGCGCGATGTGCTGGATGAGTTGATTGCAATGCCCGAGATCGATTCGACGGCGATCGGCTGGTATGGCCTCTCGATGGGCACCGCCTACGGTCTGCCCCTATGCGCCGCGGACGAGCGCATTCGCGTTGCCGTGCTGGGGCTATGGGGTGCCGACTACCCGGCGAGCGAGCGCTTGGTCGCCGATGCACCGAAGGTGCAGTGCGCCGTGCAATTTCATCAGAAGTGGTCGGATGAATTGTTTTCCAAACGAGGCCAGCTTGCCTTGTTCGATCGCATTGGTTCAACCGATAAGCGTCATCGTATCTATCTTGGCGAGCATGGCAATCCGGTCGGGGAACAGTTGGCCGATATCGAAGAGTTCCTGGTGAACCGGTTGAACGGATGCCGTCGCGGTGAGGACACGCCAGCGCTCTCACGACCCACGATAGTGACCCATGCCGATCGTCCTCTGGTCGATTTCAACGGCGGGGCGACCTATCGCGCCATCATCGGCGATGACACAGGCGAGGGCATTCCAGTGCGAACCGGCTATCAGTATTCGCCGCCCGGATATCAAGTGGAACCGCATTCGCATCCCTATCCGGAAATCCTCACCGTCATCGAAGGACGCGGCGAGGCATGGTTCGTGGGTGGTGATCATCCCGACAAGGTGGCGTTGGAACCTGGTGCAACCATCATCTTCCCGGCCGGACGCGTGCATTGCTTTCGCACGGTCGGTGAGGAAACGCTGGTGACCTTGGGCATTCACGCCTTCGGCAAACGCGTTGTGCAGTACGCGGGCAGTTGATCGGCGCCGCCGAGCGGATCACCCCGCCCCTTCGATCCTGCGCGCGATCGGTAAGACTGCTATCCTTGATCAAAATGGAGGAGACCCTATGAAACTGAAACGCTTAAGCATTCTCTTTGCGCTATGCGGCTGGCTCGGTGCGATGCCGTTGGCCGTCGCACAAAATCCGATCATCATCGGCGATATCAGTTCCATGAGCGGTCCACTGGCCCTTGCGGGGGTGCCCGGGCGCCAAGGCATGATCATGGCGGTGGAAGAGATCAATAAGGCGGGCGGTATTTTGGGGCGTCCGATCGAGCTCCTGGTGCGCGATGACAAATCGCAACCGGAGGAGGCCAGCAAGCATTTCCGCGAACTTGCCGCGCAGGGCGCACAGATCATCTTGGGATCGACCGGGAGCGGAACGTCGGCCGCGATGAGTTCGCTCGCTCGTGAGTTGAAAATCCCGTTCTTCACCATGGTGGGATATACGCGAATGCTCACCGAAGAGGCGGGTCATCGCTACTTCTTTCGCTTGATCACCAACGACCGCGTATTCGGCAACGGCATGGCCGAGACGCTCTCCAAACTGCCGCATACCCGCTACTGCACCATCGGCAATGACTACGCTTATGGGCGCGACATCACCAAGGTGGTGATGACCCGGCTGAAGGAACTTAAGCCCGACGTCGAGGTGCTGTCGGGATGCGAATTCTGGGTGCCGCTTGGCACCACTGATTTCACCCCGAACATGACGGCAATTCTCTCCAGGCGTCCACAGGCGGTGCTATTCGGCGGGTTGGTCGCCGCGAGCGCTCCCGCGTTTGTGAAGCAAGGCAAGGTGTTCGGTCTGTTCAAGACGGCGATGGGCGTGCATCCGAGCATCGGGATGCCGATCAACAACGCCGGCTTTACCAGCAAGGACGACATTCCCGATGGCATTTTCACCGGCACGGACTACCTCTACCCGCCGCTCGATACGCCGGCCAGCAAGGCCATCTACGATTCGTACCGGAAGCGCTGGAATCAATTGCCCACCGAGCAATCGGTGCATGCCCATACCAACCTGCGGTTCATCGTCAAGGCCTTTCAGAAGGCGGGCAAGATCGATCGCGAGGCGATGATCGATGCCGCCAAGGGATTGAGCATCGATCATCCGATTCTTGGCGAAATCACCGTGCGCGAATTCGACCACCAGAGCAACGCAGGCTGGTGGATGGGCTTCCTCACCTGGGATGAAACGCATAAGCGCGCCGGCATGCGGGACGCCACGTTGCTGAAAGCCGAACCGTACTTGCCCAATAAAGCGGAGATCGAGCGGCTGCGTACGAAGAAATAGCATGCTGCTCGGACTGCAGATTATCAGCGGCCTAGTCTCGGCGGCGATCCTCTTTTTGCTGGCCTCAGGGCTGTCGTTGATCTTCGGCGTGTGCGGCGTGCTGCAGCTCGCCCACGGTGCGTTTTTCATGCTGGCGGCGTATCTCGCGTATTCCGGCACGTTGCTCCTTGCCGATACGGGCGCAGGATTCTGGCTGACCCTCGTCATCGTGCCGCTACTTATGGCCGGCATCGGGGCGCTGGCCGAGGTCGCGCTGTTCCGAAAGATCTATCACGTCGATCACTTGGTGCAGTTGCTGCCGACCATCGCGCTCACCTTCATCGTCGCCGACGTCATTCGCTTCGTCTGGGGTCTGGAGAGCAAGACCGTGCCGTTTCCGAGCGGGCTGCCGGGCGCGGTATCGATCTTCGATGTGACGTTCCCGAGCTATTACGCGGTCATCGTCATGGCGGGGGCTTTGATCGCGCTCGGGCTGTGGCTGCTCGTCTATCGCACCCGTTGGGGAACATTGGTGCGGGCGATCGCCCAAGACCGCGATATGAGCGCCGCGCTAGGCATCAACGAGACCGCCATTTACACCGGCGTGTTCGCCTTGGCCGCCTGGCTTGCCGGTATGGCGGGCGTGCTCTCGGCGCCGCTCTCCGGCGCCTCACTGGGCAGTGATCTCGATGCGATCATCGATGCCTTTGTCGTGGTGGTGGTGGGCGGGTTAGGGAGTATTCCCGGTGCGTTATTGGCCGCGGTACTGATCGGCATGGTGCGGTCCTTCGGCATTCTGGTCATTCCGCAGTTTGCGATGGCGTTCGTGTTCGGCCTGATGGCGCTCGTCTTGATCGTGTGGCCGACCGGACTGCTTGGGCGGAAGAGGATCTGACTGGATGTCTCCCTTGCGCCGCGCGCTGATGATCGGGCTGCTGGTCGTTCTTGCCCTGTTGCCGGTGGTGACCTCCGAGGTCGTGATCGTCCAGGGCACCGACATCCTGATTTTTGCGCTGTTTGCGCTCAGTTTGAATCTACTGGTGGGCTATGCCGGCATGCTATCGCTTGGGCATGCCGCGTTCTTTGCGATCGGCGGCTATACCGCAGGCCTGCTCGTCAAGCATTTCGGCATCCCGATGTTGCCGGCACTGATGGCCGGGCCGGTCGTTGCCCTCATCGCCGCGGCGGTCATCGGTTATTTTTGTGTGCGCCTGACGTACGCCTACTTCATCATGCTGTCGCTGGCATTCGGTCAGCTCGTCTTTACCGTCATCTGGAAGTGGCAGAGCGTGACCGGCGGCGATGACGGGCTCACCGGCATCATGCCGCACCCCGCCCTGGCCGGGCCCACTGCGTACTACTACTTCGTGCTGGTCATCGTATCGGTGGCTGCGTTCGCGCTGTACCGGATCGGCAACTCACCATTTGGCCGAGCGCTCCTGTCGATCAAGGACAACCCGCGCCGTGCGGCGTTCCTCGGCATCCATGTGCGACGCGTGCAGTTGGTGGCGTTCATCGTGGCGGGCGCGTTCGCGGGCGTCGCAGGCGGCTTGCAGGCGTTCTATCACCGCGGTATGTTTCCCGGATCGGCCCATTGGATCTTGTCGGCGGACGGCTTCGTTGCGGTGTGCCTGGGCGGTGCCAGCTACTTCGCCGGTCCGATCGTGGGTGCGGCGGTGCTGAAGCTGGTGTCCTTGGTGCTACCGCGCTTGACGGAATACTGGATGTTCTTCCTCGGCATTGTCATTCTCGTCATTGCCATCGCGCGACCGGCCGGGTTGCTGAGTCTGATTCGCAGGCCTGCCGAACGCGCATGAGTCAAATGGTTCTCACTGTAGAAAAGCTGGCGCGTAGCTTCGGCGGCGTGCAGGCGGTAAAGGACGTAAGCCTTAGCGTGTCGACCGGCCAACTGCGCGCGGTGATCGGGCCCAATGGTGCGGGGAAAAGCACGCTGTTCAATTTACTCACTGGGCTCATGCCGCCCAGCGCCGGTCGCATCGTGTTCCAGGGTAAGGATGTCACTGGGTTGCCCGCGCATACTTTATGCCGGCTCGGTCTTGGCCGTACCTTTCAGATCAACAGCATCTTCGTGAATGCAACCGTGCTGGAGAACGTGCAGCTTGCACTCCTCTCGCATCACCGCAAAATCTGGAACATGAGCGCCACCGCCGGCAAGCTGTATGTCCGCGAAGCAGAGGAGTTGCTTGCGATGCTCGATCTGGTGGGCAAGGCGGGCAAACTCGGCTCGACGCTTTCCTATGGCGACAGGCGTCGCCTGGAGGTGGTCCTGGCGTTGGCGTGCGAGCCGCAGCTCCTCTTGCTCGATGAACCGACCGCCGGCATGTCGCTGCCCGATAAGCCGGGCATGGTGGCGTTGATCCGGAAAATTGCGCGAGAAAAAGGCGTCACCACGATACTCGTTGAACATGATATGGACATGGTGTTTGCGGTCGCCGATCAAATAACCGTGATGCATCAGGGCAGCGTCGTCGCCGAAGGGACACCGCAGGAAATCCGGGCGAATGCGCGCGTGCAGGAGATCTATCTCGGGGAGGAGCATCGTGCTTGAGCTGCACGACGTCCACGCCGGGTATGGCGATGCGGCGGCGCTCTTTGGCATTTCGATGCAGATCAAGCCGGGCGAGGCGGTCGGCTTGCTTGGCCGCAATGGCGCGGGGAAAAGCACCACGCTGAAATCGATCATGGGGCTTGTCCCATCATCGAGTGGCCGCGTCATCTTTCTCGGTCAAGACCTGCATGGCATGCGCACCTTTCAACGCAGTCGCCTCGGCTTGGGCTATGTGCCGGAAGACCGGCGCATTTTCCCGGAGCTCACTGTGCTTGAGAATCTGGAGACGGCGGTCAAGCCGTCGACCGATAGCGCGGTATGGACCTTTGAGCGGGTATTCAAGTTGTTCCCGGCGCTCGCATCGATGCAAAAGCGCGCGGGTGGCTTGCTAAGCGGCGGCGAGCAGCAGATGTTGTCGATCGCGCGCACCTTGATGGGTAATCCGCGTCTGCTCCTCTTGGATGAGCCGTCGGAGGGGTTGGCGCCACTGGTGGTGGCGTTGCTGCGCCAACAAATCGCGAAGCTAAAGGAGGAGGGGCTGACCTTGCTCCTTTGCGAGCAGAACCTTGGTTTCGCGATGGCCCTGTGCGATCGGGTCTATGTGATTGACACTGGCCAAATCGGCTTTGCCGGCACGTTCGCCGAGCTCGATGCCAAACCTGAATTGAAACGGGCGCATCTTACCGTGTGACCGCGCCCTCGCCCATTGCGGGGGAATTGAAGAAGGAGTCGTCATGGACCTGGGAATTGGCGGCCGCAAGGCCATCGTATGTGCCTCATCGAAAGGGCTTGGGCGGGGCGTCGCTTTTGCGCTCGCCAGTGAAGGTGTGGAACTTGTTCTCAATGCACGCGGGCGCGACGCGCTGGAGGCGACCGCGGCAGACATTCGCCGCGCGACCGGTGCCAAGGTGACCGCGGTGGCCACCGACATCACCACCGAAGCGGGGCGCCAGGCGGTGCTTGCGGCATGCCCCGACCCTGACATCCTCATCAACAACGCGGGCGGTCCGCCGCCGGGTGACTTTCGCGATGTGGACCGCGACGCGTGGATTCGCGCCTTGGATGCCAACATGCTGACGCCGATTTTTCTGGTGCGTGCCACGATCGACAAGATGATCGAACGGCGGTTCGGACGCATCGTCAACATCACCTCGGCCAGCGTGAAGTCACCGGGATCGTCCCCCACTCTTGGCGTATCGGTCGGAGTACGGGCCGGGCTCACCGGATTCATGGGCGTTCTCGCGCGGCAAGTGGCCCATCACAATGTGACCATCAATGGCGCGCTGCCCGGCCGGATCGAAACCGATCGCCTGTTGTCGATCACCGAATTCGAATCTAAGAAAATGGGTCGGCCGATCGACGAGGTGCATGCCGCGCATCAGGCGATCATTCCCGCCAAACGTTACGGTACCGTCCTGGAATTCGCTGCGGCCACCGCCTTTCTTTGCAGCGCGCAGGCGAGCTACATTACGGCGCAGAACATCATGTTGGATGGCGGCACGTTTCCCGGTATTGCGTGAGTCAATGACTCCCGTTATCGCCTTGAAAGAGCGCATCATGAAACAGGGATTGATCATCGGTGCAGCGGTTATCGCGACCCTCTTGGGTACACCGGTGTTAGCGCAAGGCTGGCCGACCAAACCCATCCGCGTGATCGCCCCGTTCGGTTCGGGTGGTTCGGCCGACATTACCGGTCGCGTCTTTGCAGCGTATCTTGAGTCGCAGATCAAGCAGTCGGCCGTCATTGAAAATCGGCCCGGCGCGAACGGCATCATCGGCACCGAAATCGTCAAGAATGCGCCGCCCGATGGTTACACGATTCAAATCGTGTCGAATTCAACCCATGGTGCCAACGCGAGCCTGTTCAAGAAACTGCCGTACGACTCGATCCGCGATTTCGAGCATGTGGGCCTATTCGGTACGTTCGGCTCGGTGGCGGTCGTGCCGCCTGATAGTCCGATCAAAACCCTCGCCGATCTCACGACGTTCGCAAAGGCCAATCCGGGCAAAACGTTTTACGGCCATTTTAATTCCGCCTCGCATGTCGGTGGCGCACTGTTCGCCCTGCGGTCGGGGCGCCTTTGGAAGGTGTCCCCTATAAGGCGTTTGGCAATGCGCTTGCCGATCTCTATGGCAAACAGATCAGCGTGATCTTTCTCGACTATGTGGCGAGCACGAGCCATATCGCAAGCGGCAAACTGATTCCACTTGGGGTCACTGCCCGTGATCGTCACAAAGTGTGGCCAAATGTGCCCGTCATTGCCGAGACCTATCCTGGTTTCGACCAGATCGTGTACTTGGGGTTGGCAACCCCCGCCGGCGTACCGGCCGACATCCTCAATATCTTGCACCGGCATGTCGTCGGGGCGGTAACGGACCCGGCCATTCGCAGCCGGCTCGAAGGACTTGGCATTGTGATCAGCACGCCAAGCCGCGACGAGTACAACCGGTTTGTTCGCGATCAGCTCGATCGCTGGGCGGGTTACGTGCGCGATGCAAAAATACAGCCCGAGTAGCGCCTAGCTGGAAATTCAGCAGGAACGCGGCGCGGGCATTGCGCGCCGCATGGCTGCACTGCAATGCTGGCCGGTGTATATGTAGTCTGGGCGATCCGCCTCGCCGCATCGAATGCTTGCGTTCACCTTTTTGATCCGGGAGTCATCAATGTTGAGAGCAATACGGCTGTTGTCCCTTTTACTGGTTGCCGCGTTAGGACTGGCGCCCGCCCTCGCGATCGCACAGGCCAGCGCATCGATCAAGTTCGGATTTTCAGCGCCGCTCACCTCACCGATCGCATTCATCGCCGAGCGCGCCAAACTCGGTACCGAATTCGCAGCCGCTGAATTGAATGCCAAAGGTGGTGTTCTCGGGCGCAGGATCGAGGTCCTGTACGGCGATACGCGCCTCGATCCCAATGAAGCGATCAACCTCGCACGCCGCTATACCCTGCAAGACAAGGTGCATGCTTATTTCGGTGACTTCACCAGCAGTGGCACGCTTGCGATCATCGACATCTTGTCGCGCGCCAATGTGCCGCAGATCACCTACACCAATGCCATCAAGATCACGCGTTCTGGTTATAAACATGTCATCAACTTGAAGCCGAACTCCGATCACCTCACCTCGGGCGCGCTCGATTACGCGGTGCGGGAAAAGAAATACCAGAAGCTCGCCGTGATGGCGCTCGACGATGAATACGGCAAAGGCAACGTCGATGCCATTGGTCGTTATTTGAAGAAATTCGGCGGCGCGCAGATCGTCGGCACGGAAACGTATCGCATCGACAACAAGGAGTTCCGGCCGCTGCTCACCAAATTGGCCGGCCTGAAGCCCGATGCGATCATTCTCACCGGTTCCATCGCCGACACCGCATTGCTGGTGAAGCAGTATGGCGAGCTCGGGCTGTCGATCCCACTGGTGGGCGGCGGCGGTCATTCAAGCAAGGCGTTTCGCAATATCGCGGGCAGCGCATCCGATGGGATGATCGTCGTGCCGGCGTTCTGGCCCGGGCATTTCAAGAACAAAGAGGCCGGCGCATTTGAGAAGGGCTTTCACGCCAAGTACGCGGCATTGGATGGTGACGAGTGGTCCATGTTCGCCTATGACGCGGTAATGTCGGTCGCCGCGGCGATGGAACGGGCAAAGAGCACCGAAGGCGCCAAGATCATCCCGGAACTATTCAAACAGGGGCAGGTAAGCGGCGCGGCGGGCACCTACCGGATTACGCCGAACGGGGAGATCGATACGACTGTTTTCATCGCTAGCTGGGCGAAGAGCGGCGCTGTGGAGTTGATCCGCGAATGGGCGCCACCCAAGCTCGACTGATCGCGCCGCCCGGCTCGGGCGGCGAGTCAACCGAGATAGGCCGCCATCACGCGCGCATCCGCACGAAGCGTCTTTGATGGGCCCTCCGCGACAATAGCGCCTTGCTCCAGCACATACGCGCGCGAGGCCAACGCCAGCGCGATATGGGCGTTTTGCTCGACCAGCAAGATCATCGTGCCTTGACGGCGCAGTTCGCTCAGCGTAAGGCAGATCGATTCGACGATCTTTGGCGCGAGGCCGGTCGAGGGCTCATCGAGAATCAAGAGCAGAGGATTCGACATGAGCGCCCGCGCGATCGCCAGCATCTGCTGCTGGCCCCCCGACAGCGCTCCACCCAGTTTGCCCTGCAGATCGTGGAGCGCCGGAAATGCGGCCAGCGCTGTTTCGAAACGCTCCGCGGCGATCGCTTGCGTCGCGCGGTAAGCACCCAGCCGCAGATTCTCCCGCACGGTGAGTGAGTGGAGCACCATGCGTCCTTGTGGAACGAGTGCAATGCCGCGGGTAACGACTTCGGCCGGGTCGCGGCCGATGAGCGATGTGCCATTGAAGGTCACCGTCCCTTGTGTCGGACGCAGCAGTCCCACGATCGTATTGAGAACCGTGGTTTTACCCGCCCCATTGGGGCCGATTAATGCGACCATCTCTTCGCGTTGTACGGTGAGCGATACGCCATGCAGCACTGCCACCCGGCCATATCCGGCACGCAAGTCTTCACACTGGAGCATGGGTGACTCCGCCGAGATAGGCCGCGATGACCAGCGGATCCGCCCGGACTTCGTCGGCGGTGCCCTCGGCGATCTTCTTACCGAAATCAAGCACGGTGATGCGATCGCAAAGGCCCATGACGACCCGCATATTGTGTTCAATCAGTACCACCGTGACGCCGCGCTCGCGGATTGCACGGACCAACACGGCAAGCTCGTCGATCTCGCTACGATTGAGCCCGGCGGCCGGTTCGTCCAGCATCAACACCGATGGACGGCCAACGAGGGCGCGGGCAATCTCTAGGCGCTTTTGCGCGCCAAATGACAGAGTGCCGGCCAGCGCGCCGAGCGAAGTCGGCAGATGCATGAAATCGAGTGCTTCCTGCAATTCGGCCACCACTGCCTCGCGCGGACCGCGCCGTCCAAACGTTGCTTCGCGGAGCGTCCGTGCACCGGCGAGCCCAACCGCCACATTGTCGAACAGGCTCAGCTCCGGAAAAATATGCGGCGTCTGATAGGTGCGACCAAGGCCCATGGCGGCCCGTGTGTGGGGCGGCGCGGTGGTGATATCGCGGCCGGACACCTTGACGGCGCCACTGCTGGCGACGTATAGCCCACTGATCAGATTAAACAGTGTGGTCTTGCCGGCGCCGTTTGGGCCGACCACACCACGAATTTCGCCCTTTGGAATGCGCAGATCGACGCCATCGACGGCCACCAACCCGCTGAATCGTTTGGTGAGGCCCGCTGTCTCAAGCGCCCATTCGGTCATGGTTGATGCGCCTTTGAACGCAGTCGATTCACCAATCCTGCCAGGCCATTTGGCAGAAAAGCCATGAACAGCACGAGCGCGACACCGAACACGATATTGCTATGTTGGCCAAGAACGCTGGTCCATTCGAGTGCCAAGCGGATGACGATGGCGCCAACGATCGCACCAGGCAGTGAGCGCACGCCGCCCAGGACCACCATCATCAGGATGGCTACCGAGGTCGACCATCCGAAGGTTGGCGGACTGATGAATCCGTTCATGTGCGCAAGGAGACTACCGGCCGCACCTGCGATCGCCGAGCTCACCAAGAGCAGGGCGACTTTCACGCCGGTGACATCCACCCCCGAGGTCTTGCAGGCGGTTTCATTTTCGCGCATGCCACGCAGTGCGGTGCCAAACGGCGAGTGCAGGATCCGAAAGATGAGCGCGTATTCGGCGAGCAGGAACGCAAAGAGCAGGTAGTAGTAGTGCTGCGGCTCGACGATCGTCACGCCGAACAGGGTGGGGGCCAGGATGCTGCGAAAGCCGATGGGCCCGTTCGTCACCTCGGACCATTGGTTGTAGACCAGCTCCAGAATGAGTCCGAAGACGAAGGTGGCCATCGCAAAATTGACATCCCGCAGTCGCACGATGGGGCTCATGATGACAGCGCCCGCGACCGCAACAGCCATCGCTGCGATGAAGGCGGCGGGAAACGACCAGCCGAATTTCGTCGTGAGGACGGCGGACGCATAGGCACCTAGTCCGAAGAATCCGGCATACCCGAGTTGCAGGATGCCGCCATAGCCAAGTACCAGCTGCAGCCCCAGTGCGAGCATCGCGTAAATGGCAATGGTGTTGACCAGAAACATGTAGTACGGGCTATTGCCGATGACGAGCGGCACGAGGGCAAGGAGCGCGACCGTCGTGACATTCCACGGGGTCCAGAATCGTTGCAACCAGGAAACTGTTGGCTTCATCAATCGGGGCGCGTGCGACCAGCGCCGAAGATGCCTTCCGGCCGGAACAGCAGAATGAGAATCAACAAGGAATAGGCAATGATGTCCTTGAAGGCGGATGACACATAGAACGCACCGATGGTCTCGATCAGACCGAGCAGCAAGCCACCTGCCATCGCGCCACCAACATGGCCGAAGCCGCCCAACACGGCGGCGGCGAACGCCTTGATGCCGATTTGTCCCAGATCAAAATTGGCGTAGACGATGGAGGCCACCATGACGCCCGCGCCGCCCGCCAGAAAACCGCTCAAGAGAAAAGTGAGCGCCATCATCCGCTCGACGCGAATCCCCATGAGTTGCGCAGCGACCGGATTTTCTGCCGTTGCACGCAGTGCCTGGCCAACGACGGTGCGGGTGAAGAACAAATGCAACGCGCCCATCGCGGCGAGGCCAACCCCCAGCATCGCGAGATTTTGCGGGACGACGATGATGCCGCCGAACGCATGGCCTTTCGGCGCGTATTGCTCCGGATAGGAAAGCGGCGCGGTCCCCCAGACGAACAGCGCAACATTGACGAGGATGATGCTCCAGCCGATCGTTGCGATCACCATGTTGAGCGACGCGCCGTGCTTGCGCATCGGCCGAAACCCGAACAGATCGATGAGATAGGAGAGGATGGCCACCGCAAGGCCGGAGAGCACAAACAATACCGGCATCGGCAACATCGTTCGGGTGGCGAGCGTATAGCCCACCATGCCGCCCATCATCATGAGTTCGGGCAGGGCGAAGTGAAGCAGGCCGGTGGCGCGAAAGATCATGCTGAAGCCGATCGCCACGAGGCTGTAGATGGCCCCGATCGCCAGGCCAAACAGCAACTGTCCGATGAGTTCCGACATTGCGGGCGATCAGTCCCGCCGACTGCTCGGTCTAGCGGCCGGCAGCAGCAATGCGCAGGCGCGCCTGCTTGGCCGCCCAGGTCGCCATGATGGCGTTTGAGGTCGCGACCTCGCCAAAGAACTGATCGATATTGGCAAGCGTCGCATCATGCGCGGCTTGCGAGGTAGTGGCGCAACCGTCCCCCACAAACACGAGGTAATAGTCATGCATATAGGTGTCTCGGGCGGTGGACTCCACGCACGCATTGGTGGCAACGCCAGTGAGGATGACTGTCTGGATGCCGCGACTGCGCAACACGAGATCGAGGTTGGTGCCGTGGAAGCCGCTGTAACGATGCTTGATGACGATCTCTTCGCCGGGCCGCGCATCGATCGCGGTGAGCTCGGCGCCCCATGATCCTTTCAGGCAGTACGGCGCATCGCGCAGTTTGCGGCCGTTGAGTTCCATCGGCAGATTGTGGCGGAGCTTCTGTTCGGTCACCACCGGGGAGGCGTATTCCTCATCGTGATAGCTGATGACATGAATGACCGGCACGGCGTTGGCTCTGGCCGCATCGAGCAGTGAGACAAGGCGCGGCAGCATGGCCTTCACCAGATGGAGCGGTGCGCCGCACTTGCCGAGAAAACCATTGTCATGGCAAAAATCGTTCTGCACATCCACCGTGACCACCGCGGCGCGGCCTGGCGCTACTTTGTCTTCAAGCGTTCTAAGCAGATCCATCTGACATCCTTTCAGCGGCCTGGCCGGCGCTCGCTACGATGTGGCGTTCGAGTGATGCTACGGCAAGTGTAGGAAGCAGACCATCTGGTGTCAAGGTCAAGGGATCGCGGCTTGCAGACGGGGGTCGCACCGGTCTGCGCGACGGCCACCACATGCACGCTTTAAGCAAGGTTCGTCGCTCCATGTGGCCTTCAGAGCGATTGTCGATGCAAAGCTTACCCGGCGTACATGCATTCCATGGCCGCGTTCAATTGCCGATCGACTGCGCTTCACGAGATCGGCCCGTCTTAGTGACCACTGAACAAGGAGGCTCGCCCCCTCGTAACTCCCCGAAAAATTTGAGCACGCTGATTACGCGGGATAGCTTAATCAGCGTTTCTTTAGTGATACGTCGTGCGCGATGCCGAAAGCAATCGGCGTCTTACGGCTTCTGAAATTTCAACACGAAGTCATCGTTCGGTTGGGCAGGTCGCGCGGTCGGCTCGGTGCGCGGATCGGCAGGATTGCGGAGGAACGTCGGTTCTTCGATCACGCGGAATCCGGCCGCTTCAATTTCGGCGCGTAGGAACGCCTCCTCGATGCGATGCAGCGTGTTCGATTCGGAGATGCCCGTGCCGGCCCGCCCGGCATGATCACTCACCACGAAGGTGCCGCCCCGTTCGAGCGCCGCAAACACGGCGCGGTTCAAACGCGAACGGTCCACGCTCATATGGCCGAAATCGTGATAGTTGAAGAGTAGCGTGACCCGATCGAGTGAGCCGGGTGTAATCTCCGGTGGAATCGGGTCGTCGAACGGGCGCACGACCATCGATGCGTTGCGCATTGGCGGGGTGGCCATGCGCACCGCTAAACGCTGACCAATTGGGCCATCTTTCACCGCCGGTGGGATTTGGGACCAGACGCGTCCCTCTGAGCCTGCCGATCGCGCGAGCAACTCGGAGGTGTAGCCGCCACCTGCGGAGATGTCGAGTGCTCGCATGCCCGGATGCACATCGATGAAGGCCAGCAATTGCACAGCCTTCCGTCTGACATCGTTGGTACGGTCGGCCTCAGATCGGTCTTTGCTTGCGATGATGGCTTCGGCTTGTGCAAGGGTGACACGCGACGGAGCGCCCGCACAACCGCCCAACAAGAGAGCTAGAGCGCCAAGCGCGAGCAGCATGACCAGACGGAAGACAAACGGTTGCTTCATACGATGATCCTCTTGGTGCGGTGAACGTATTATGGTTTCATTCGACGGCGCATTGGGTGCATGGACATCGCGCTCTCAGCCGATCGCCGCCTCGAATGCACTACCGATGGCCTCTTTACTTTTGCCGGCTTTCACTGCATCACCAATCGCGATCATGTTCGGGCGGGCGCCGAGGCGCTCGATCAACGCGGCCGACGTTCCCCGCCGTACTCGATAGTAAAACCAGTTGCGAAATGCATTGGATGAGGCAAGTTGTCGGACCAACGGCCAACGCGCAATGCCTGCGTCAAGGGTCGTGGTGACGAGCGGTCCGAGGCCGTACCGATAGCGCGCGCCGGTCGCAATGATGATGCGATCGAAGCCGTCCAACACGCCGGGTTGAGCGGCAACATCCACGCCGTAGAGAATCGTCACGCCCCATTGCATGCAGGTGCGCACCAGACCATCGATATAACGCTCGAACGACGCCGGATTGGCTTCGACTTCCTGGAAGAGCGGTGCTTTGCCCGCATAGCGAAATGCGCCGCCGGCATGATCCTCGCGTTCGAACAGCACGACGCGATTGCCTGCTGCGACGAGCGATGCATAGGTGAGGCCGGCGGGGCCTGCGCCCACCACTGCGATGCGCTCGCCATTGGGCCGCTTGCCGTTTTCGAAGCGCCGTTCACGTCCCGCGGCGCCATTGACTACGCAAGCCATCCCGGCGCCACCGCGCATTTCATTGACGCAGGTATTGCATGCGAGACACGCTCGCCGTGGTTCACCGCGTCGCAGTTTGACCACCCAATCCGGATCGGCCACCAAGGAGCGGCCAAGTGAAATGAAATCTGCCTTGCCTGTTTCGACTGCGGTGCGGGCCGTATCCGGATCGCCGAGACGCCCGACTGCAATGATCGGAATGTTCGCATCGCGTTTGATGTCGGCGGCGTATTCAAGGAACGTCGCATCAGGCAGGGCCATCGGCGGAATCTGGCGCGCGGCCGATGGCAAGGATCGATAGTGCCCGGCCGCGATATGCAAGGCATCCGCGCCCGCTTCGGCCGCCCACAATGCGATTTGTCGACCCTCGACATAAGGCATGCCCTCCGGAAAATAATCATCGACGGATAATCGGTAGATCACACCCAGGTGCGGCACCGCCGCTTTGACGGCGCGCAATACTTCGAGTCCGAAGCGCGCCCGATTGGCCAGCGAGCCACCGTATTCATCGGTGCGGCGATTCTCAAACGGCGTATGGAATTGCGAGATGAGATAGCCATGGGCGGCATGAATCTCCACGCAATCGAAGCCCGCCTTGGCCGCTCGGATCGCAGCGTCCGCATGGGCCTTCACACACGCGTCGATGCGTGCCTTGGTCATCGCCTCCGGAACAATAGTTTCGAAGGTGATCTCGAACACCGGATGCGAAATCGCTGAAGGCGCGACGGGTGTCTCGCCGCAGATATCGAAGCGGGTATGGCCGCCGGCATGACCCAATTGAATCGAGCATTTCGCGCCGTGTGAATGAATCTCATTCACTAGCCCGGTGAGGCCGGGCAGAAAACGATCGTCGTATAGGCCGAGCTCATGCCGACGATGCCGCCCGGCTTTCTCAGGCGAGGCCATTTCGACGGTGATCAGCCCGACCCCGCCCCGTGCCCGCGCCCGGTAGTAGGCAAGCGAGTCCTCGGTGACAAAGCCCTCGGCATTGGCTTTGCGGGTCGTCATGGGCGGCATGACGATGCGGTTGGGAATTTCAGCCGGACCGATGCGCGCGGGCGTGAGGAGGATGTTGGTGCTCATATTCAACGAGTATCAAATCAACGGGTATCAAATCAATGCGTGTCAAACACCGCCTGATACGCCTTCAATTTCTCGCGAATCACGGTGAGTTCTGACTCCGTCGGTGCGTCCGGATTGGCGCACGGTGGCAGGCTGCCAAATCGCATCAGGCACGCCATCAACAACAGGCGTGCCTTGGTTGAGGTGAGATTGCGCCCACCGATGAAGCGATCGCGTGGCGGCGCGAATCCTTCGGCATTGCCACGACCGACGCGCGCGACCGGCATGCCTGAGTGCACCGCTCGGAGCAGCAGTCGGTGGCGCGCGGCCGACGTCGCATAGCCGTACGGTGAGAGGCCCTCCATGACAAAGCCGGCGAGCGGTGCGCCGCGCAACTTCGCATCGATCAGTGCAATGAGATCGACTTCACGCTCCAGGTCATCGGTGTAATCGTCGGCGATGTAATTGCCATCCTTGATGATCGATACGTTCGGGACGATCGTCTCGATCAGTTCGCCCGCACCGGTTTTTAACAGTACCGGGACCTCCTGCATGCGCCCATCTGTACGCAGCACGCCTTGTACTTCGCGCGGAATCCGGGCGATGTTTACTTCAGATTGATGGGTGTGCCGCGTTGCCGGCAAGTACATCAACACCGGCGCGCCATCGTGGCCTGCGGCGCCGAGAATGCCGCCATGCCCACCGGTGGTCACGTAGCCGCCCGGACGCGCATCACCTTTTTGCACTTCGCGCGCGGCAAAGATTTGCTGCTCTTGAATTAACACCATGCCGGCACGATTACAGCCTGCTGAGTCGGCCCACACGCGCGAAGCGATGTAATCCACTGCATCGACGATATTTTTCGGGCCGTCATTGCTGATTTGTCCATGGGCGCGCTGGGCCGCATTGCCGACCACCGGCAGCGTCGTATCGAGAATGATGTTGAACCAGTAAATGGTCTCTTCGATCCGTGGGCTGCCTTGGGTCCAGATGCCGCCTTCATACTGACCACTCGCCAGAATCTTGCGCACCGAATTGGCGATGCGCGCAAGCGTTGGGCGTGGCGGGGAGACGGCGGTGTGATAGGGCCGATAGTAAAAGTAATCCTTGCCGCGCAGCTCGGGAGGAATATCGCCTGCACCGATATCGGTGCGCTTCGCCGCGGCCAAGCCTTTCTTGTAACCTGATGGCGGCAGCACGCGATAGAAATCGATCTCGGCACGCGATGAAATGAGATTGCCCTCGCCATGTTCGCCGATGCCCAAGCGATCGATCTCTTCGAATGAACGCGAACCATCCGGAAAGAAAGGTTGCCTGGCGCGCTCAGGTGGTCCAAGCGGCTCCATGGTGTCGTCTTCCCATGGTTGGCCATCGACCTGACGTGCCATGTAAGGCAGCGGATAGACGCCATCCTCAGGCCGTAATTCGACTTCATACACAGGCTTGTCGTTTGGACCTTCACGCGTTTTATGGAACGCGCCCTTTGCATCGAGATAGCCATCTGGGGGGCCATAAAGATCGGCGGCGTCTGCTTCGAGAGGATGCGCGGAGAACTGCTCGACATACACTTTGACCGGTGTCGCCAGGCGCTGTGGCCGCAGCACATCAAAT
The DNA here is from genome assembly GCA_009693235.1 of Betaproteobacteria bacterium. GTDB lineage: Bacteria > Pseudomonadota > Gammaproteobacteria > Burkholderiales > SG8-39 > SHXR01. The sequence continues at coordinate 25,809 of SHXR01000003.1, forward strand.
CGCGCGGGCGAACCATCATGATTCGTCGCCAGCGGCAATCCGTGCTTGGCGCGGGCCTTGTTGCTGGTGACGAGCGCGGGGGTATTCTGGATGGTCGCATTCGGCCCTGCGAAGTGGGCAATACGGGGTTTGGCAGACATCGTCGGGCCTCGGACGTTGAGATGGGGCGGGTCAGGCTATGATCGCACGATGCAGGCATTCGTTCTGCGGTGCGGCGAACCCATCATGAGTGGAGGAGCGAGATGACTAGTTTGCGGCGAATGCGGTGTGCCAATGATCGGCTAGGGGGTGCGCGTGTCGCGCTCGTTGCAGCGGCGTTATTCGCTGCGAACGTCGCGGCACAGCAAGCGTATCCAAGCCGCGCCATCAAGATCGTCGTGCCGTTTGCAGCGGGCGGTCCGAGCGATGTCATGGCGCGTACGCTCGCACAAAGGCTGAATGTCGCGTTCGGTCAGCCGGTGGTGGTGGAAAACCGTACCGGCGCGGCGGGCGCGATTGGCGCCGAGTATGCAGCGAAGAGCGCCCCCGATGGTTACACGCTGCTGCTCGCGCAAGTCGGCGATACCATCAGCATGAGTCTCGTGCCGAATCTCCCTTACAATTTTCAAAAGGATTTCGCGCCGATCTCGCTGGTCGGTCAGACCGCTTTCATTCTGGTCACCCACCCATCCGTGCCGGCCAACAACCTACGCGAATTGATTGCATTGGCCAAGTCAAAACCGGGTGCCCTCACGTTTGGATCAAGCGGTGCGGGTGCGGCATCGCATCTCGCGGGTGAACTTCTCAAGGGCATGGCGGGGGTCGATATCCTGCATGTGCCCTACAAGGGCAGGCGCCTGCCACCACTGATTTGCTGAGCGGCCAGATCTCGCTGATGTTCAACAATCCGGTGACTTCGCTCGCACATGTGAAGACGGGCCGATTACGCGCGCTGGCCGTCACCACGGCCAAGCGTGCCAGCAGCTTACCCGATGTGCCGACGGCGGCCGAGAGTGGGTTGGCAGGCTTTGATGTGGGCTTCTGGTTAGGCGCGCTGGCGCCCGCCGGCACGCCGCGGCCTATCATCGACCGACTCAATGCGGAAATGGTGAAGGCGGTGCAAATGTCTGAGGTCCTCGAACGACTGGGTGCCTTGGGTGTTGAGCCGATCGGCAGCACACCGGAATCCTTTGCGCGTACGATCGATGCGGAGGCCACACGATGGGCCAAGGTCATCAAAGACGCGGGCGTCAAGGCGGACTGATGGCGCTCACCGGCAATCCATTGCATCCGGTATTTGCGGCCGAGCTGCACGGTATTGATTTTTCTCGTCGCCTGACCGATGCAGGGGTCACGGACGTTCTCGATGCGATGGACCGATACGCGGTGTGCGTCGTGCATCATGATCGCGCGCTGTCCGATGAACAGCATGTTGCCGTGAGCGCACAGTTTGGTCCGATGCAGCGCTCACGCGTCCTCACGGTGGCCGGCGTGAAACCGCGTCTCGCCCGTGGCGAGATCATCGATCAAAGCAATCTGGACGATCGCGGCAATCTTTACAACGAAGGCGATCGGCGCCTGCTCTACAAACGCGCCAATCGCCTGTGGCATACCGATATGTCATTCCATCCGGTGCGCGCCACCTATTCGTTGTTGTCGGCGCATGTGATTCCACCGGTCGCTGCTGATACCGAGTTCGCCGACTTGCGCGCGGCCTACGACGCACTGCCCGTCGCGATGAAAGCCAGGATCGATCCGCTCACCGTCTCGCATTCCTATTGGTACTCGCGCACGTTGGCGGGTGGGCCACCGGCGAGTGCGGAGGAGCAGGCGTCACGACCGCCGGCCGTTCATCCGCTGGTGCACCGGCATCCGCGCTCGGGTCGCATGTCGCTCTATTTGGCCTCGCACGCTTCGCATATTCTTGGCATGCCGATCGATGAAGGCCGCGCGCTTATCGAAGAACTCTGCGCGTTCGCTACCCAGCCGCGCTTTGTATACGCGCACCAATGGCGGGTGGGCGATGTGCTCATCTGGGACAACCTTTGCACGATGCATCGCGCCACGGAGTTCGACGATACGATAGTCAGGCGGGATGTGCGGCGAACGACGTGCCGGGAGGCGGCAGTGGATTGATGTCGCGGCTGCGAGCGCTACCGCACGAAGGCAATCGTACTGCCAAGGAGCGCGGCGGCCATGACGGTCATGAACAACCGGCGCACTCCGGGATCGCTACGCAGTCGGCGCAACAGTCCGATTGATCTGGGCGCCCGCGCCATCAGGGTGCGATCACGCCGGGTTGGCGCGGTGAGCCGTCGCAGCGCGTCGGTTGCATCGAACGATCGTGACAAGGGTAGCTTCGTATCGCTCGCGATGGCACGTGCCGCGGGCGCCACGCGTGCGGTGCCAGGGGCGACCTCCATCTTCACCGTATCAGCGATGCTGCCCCTGCCTTTAACCGGCGCACGTTGACGCCCGCCAAGCTCTGTGAGGCAGGTGCGCAAGTCGGTGGCAAACTCATAGGCCGTTTGATAGCACACCTCCGGGTCTTTCGTGAGCGCCTTGGCGATCATGAAATCGACCATCTGCGGCAGCTCGCGATTCAATCGGGACGGCGGCACGTGTTCGACGGTCGAAACATTGTGCAGGATCTGCACCGTGTCCTCGCCGGCAAACAGCGATGCGCGAGTGAGCATCTCGTAGAGCACGATCCCCAATGAAAAAATATCGGAGCGATGGTCCACCGGTAGTCCGGAGACTTGCTCGGGCGACATATACCGCGGGGTGCCCATCACAATGTCGGTTTTGGTTTTGTGGTCGGTCGCTCGCATCCGCGCGATCCCGAAATCCATGATCTTCACCTGGCCGCGCGGCATCAACATGATGTTGCTGGGCTTGATGTCGCATTGGATCACGCCCTCGTCATGCGCATAGCCAAGGCCATCGGCGACTTGTTGCGCGATATCGAGTGCGTCGATGACAGGCATCGTGCTTTCTGCCAATCGGTCGCGAAGCTCTACCCCTTCAGCAATTCCATTGCCATGAAGGCGAGGTCACCCTCTTCGCCGAAATCGTAGATGGTGATGATATTGGGATGGTTCAACTTGCCGGCGGCCTTGGCTTCCAGGAAAAACCGTCGATGGAAATCTTCGCGGCCTTCCATCTCGTGCGAGAGAATGATGGTCTTCAACGCCACGGTGCGATCGAGCAGCGGATCTTGCGCCTCATAGACCACGCCCATGGCGCCGCGGCCAAGCTCATGCTTGATGCGATAACGGCCGAGTTGCCTTAGTTTTTTTGCCATGAGTCCGGATCGAGGAGGACGCGCAGATATCGCTCACCTTGGGCAGCGGTGGCGCGAAACTGCACCAGGGCGGTCTTGATCAAGGCGTCTTCGCCATCAGTAGAGAACCGTACCGTGACCCCTGCGCCGAGAATGCCGACGGCAGCGACTATTGCAAGCACCCAGAGGCGCTTTTCCCGCCGCGTCGCGCCTTGACGCTCCAAGCCGAACAGCTCGTGCTCGCGCAAGGCAGCGTCGTCGAAGACCCCGGCTGGAAACAGATTGGCCTCCGAACCCGGTACGGCATCGGCCAGCGCATCTTTGAACGAGCGTGCGATCAACATGCCGCCCGGTGCTGCAAACGCCGCGATGCTCGCCGCAACCGCAATGCCATCGCCAATCATTCCGCTATCGGCGCTGTCCATTTGTATGGCGCCATAGTTGATGCCGATTACCAACGGCAGTCCGGCGGCGGTCGCCGCAAGGGCCTGCTCTGCAGCGCTAAGTGTCCCGCGCGGATCGTCGAACACCACTACAACAGCGCCGTCAGCGGCTTTCAACACGATGCGATTGGCCGGCAACAGGCGTGCGACCGTGACGGCCACCACCGCTTCGAGTTGGGCACGAAGGCGCGCCTGCTCTGAGACCGGGCGCTGGGCGAAGTCGTGAATCTTGAAGAAGACGATGCTCGCCAGCATGGCGGCGGCATCGCGTGTTGTCATCGGCCGGCCGATAAGGGGGTTCGTGCGCGGGGGAAGTGAGCCAAGCCAGTGCAGGGTGCGCGTCGCGGCATCCGCAACCCGATCCGGTCGAGGTGCGTTAAAGATTGAATGGGGCGTGGTGATCGCCGCCAGCGCCGCCGCTCGGTGCGGCATCCCGATCACTGATGAAATAACGGCTCGTTGGGGATGAAGGGGCCCCAACCCTTCCGTTGCCCCTCGTAACTCTCCGAAAAATCGGGTCACGCTGATGGTGCGCGAGAACTTAATCGACGTTTCCTTAGTGGACGATATCGGCCGGCGGTTGACTATCCGGTCCGCCACCGCCCGCGGATACTGGCGCCGGAAAATTGAGGTATGGTTCGCGCGGCCGTCAGTAATCCACGTTGCTCGGCGCGCGGCCCGCTCACTTTTTCGCCACCACCATGACTGTCATTACCAACATCGAAGATCTGCGGGTGCTTGCCAAGCGCCGCGTCCCGCGCATGTTTTACGACTATGCCGACAGCGGTTCGTGGACCGAATCGACGTATCGATCCAACGTCACGGAATTCGGGAAGATTCGCTTTCGCCAGCGTGTGGCGGTCGACATCGATGAGCGCACGATCCGCGCGAAGATGCTCGGGCAGGAGGTCGCGATGCCGGTTGCGATCGCTCCGACCGGTCTCACCGGCATGCAGCATGCCGACGGTGAGATTCTCGGCGCCCGTGCCGCCGCGAAGTTTGGCGTGCCCTTTACGCTTTCCACGATGAGCATCTGCTCGCTGGAAGATATCAAGCAGCATGTCGGCTCGCCGTTCTGGTTCCAGCTCTATGTGATGCGCGATCGCGAGTTCATCGGTCGCCTGATCGATCGCGCGAAAGCCGCCGGATGCTCCGCGCTGATGGTGACGCTCGATCTGCAGATCATCGGGCAACGCCACAAGGATTTGAAGAACGGGCTGAGCGCACCGCCAAAGCTCACCCCGGCTAACATTCTCAACATGATGACCAAGCCCGGCTGGTGCATGGGCATGCTCGGCACATCGCGCCGTCAATTCGGTAATATCCATGGGCACGTGAAGGGCGTGGAGGATATGGGTTCACTCAGCGAGTGGACGGCCAAACAATTCGATCCGCGCCTCAATTGGAATGACATCGAATGGATCAAACAGCGCTGGGGCGGCAAGTTGATTCTGAAAGGGGTGTTGGACGCTGAAGACGCGCGCCTTGCCGTGGGCACTGGCGCCGATGTCATCATCGTCAGCAATCACGGCGGCCGGCAGTTGGATGGTGCGCCGAGTTCCATCGAAGCGCTACCTGCGATCGTCGATGCGGTGGGTGACAAGATCGAGGTGTGGATGGATGGCGGCATCCGTAGCGGGCAAGACGTGCTGCGAGCCTGGGCGCTGGGCGCTCGCGGCACCATGATCGGCCGCGCGTTTCTTTACGGGCTTGGCGCGATGGGCGAGGCGGGCGTGACGAAGGCGCTTGAGATCATCGCCAAGGAACTCGATCTCACCATGGCTTTCTGTGGCAAACGCCGCTTGGCCGATGTCGACCGCGGGATTCTCCTTAGGCGCGAGGCTTGATCCCTAGCAGGACGCCGGGATTTTTCACCAATATCTTCTCCAACAACGCCGAATCGCCCTCGACCACTTCGCCTAAGAAATTCATGAGATCGACGGGATTTGGCGGCGGTTCGCCCGGCTGGTGCGGATTGCGATAGATCGGATGCGGCCAATCGGTGCCCCAGATCGCGCGATCTGGCGCCGCATGCAATACCCGGCGTGCCATGGGTAGCGAGTCAGCGTGATGCGGTGCGCCGTTGGTCGACCAGCGATCGAAATTGCACATCAGCACCCAGCAATGCTCGCGCTGAAGAAGCTCAAGCAACAGTTTGAGCGCCGGCTGGTCGAGCCCCGCAGCGGGCCGCAGGTGTGCGGCATGATCGATCACGAGTGGCAGTTTCAATGAACGAAACCAATCCGCCAACTCGATCAAATCAGGTCCCTCGACATGCACTTTCACATGCCAGCCAAACGGTGCAACACGCGCAACCGCACGATCGAACACCGCTCGCTCCACGCGCGGCTGCTTCATAAAGCTTGCAAAGGAAAACCGGATGCCGCGCACCCCAGCCGCATGCAATCGCGCGACCTCGCGATCGTCGATATCCGGGGTGAAGCGGGCCACGCCTTTGAGCCGCGGGTTCTCGGCGAGTAGCTTGATCAGCGCGTCGTTGTCCGCGGCGGCGGCGGTGCTTTGCACCACCAGGCCGTTCGCGATGCCGATACGCTGGTGCATGGCATCGAGTTTGCCGACCGGCGCGTCCATGGGCGCATACGCTGCCCCCGGTGCGGCTTTCGTGTGCGTGCCGGACTCAAAGACGTGGAAGTGGGTATCCCATGCGCCGCGGGGAATGGGAAATAGAATCGGCATCACGTTCTCCGCATTAGTCGAGTTTGAGCCCAACGCGCTTGACGACCGGCGTCCATTTGTCGCTAAAGGCCTTGATCGTCGCCTGCATCTCCTCTGGCGTGCTGGCCCCGACGGTCATGGCAATTTCGGCCATGCGCGAACGCATGTCTGGCATGGCGAGAACGGTTGCCACCGAGCCGTTGATTCGATCGATGACATCCCTGGAGGTGCGCCCCGGCGCGACAAGCCCGAACCAGGTCACCATTTCCATTTGCGGAAAGCCCTGTTCAGCAACCGTGGGCGTGTTAGGCAGTTGCGGGATGCGATTCTTGGTACTCACCGCGAGGGCGACCACGCGACCTTCCTTGATGAACGGCAGATACGAGACCAACCCGTCGGAGGAGAAGTTCACATCGCCCGCTACCAGTGCGGCGGTGGTCGGCTGTGAGCCGCGGTAGTTGATCACTTCGGCGTGGACGCCCGCTTCGGCCTTCAATGATTCATAAAAGAGTTGCGACACGATGGCGCCCAGGCCGATATTGAGTTTGCCGGGATTGGCTTTGGCGTAGGTGATCAATTCCTGCAGTGATTTGGCGGGCAATTTCTGCGGGTTGCCGAAGAAGACCAGCGGCTGGGTCGCCAGCATCGTGATCGGCGCGAAAGCCTGATCGGGATCGTACGGAAGCTTGCTAAAAAGAGCCTTGGCGAGCGCGACGGTGAAATCGATCGGCAGGAACAGCGTGTAACCATCCGGGGCGGCTTGCGCCACATGGTTGGCGGCGATGATCGTATTGCCGCCCGGACGCGGCTCGACCAGCACCGACTGTTTCCAAGTCTCTTGAAGTTTGTCGGCTAGCGCACGGGCGAGCACATCGGCGCTGCCGCCGGGCGGGAATGGGTGGACGATACGAACCGGTTTCGACGGATACGTTTGGGCAAACGCGCCGGTAGCCAACGAGGTCAATAGCACTAGCAGGCAGCCAGCACAGGCAAGCCGTGCGGTGACGGATTTCAACATGTCTCCTCCTTTTTGTGGGCAATCAGCGAAGTATAGATGACCAAGGGCCTTCACCATCGCGGCGCGATCAGTGCTAGATTTGCGGCATCAGCGCAACGTTAGCCAAAGGACACCCCGATGAGCACGCCCATCCTGATACCGCCCGTCACCGGACCGAGCCTCGAGCGCTTTCAAATGTCGTATCGGAAGCGCCGCGCGTATCGGGATGCCATCCAATTTCCGCCGGCACTGAGTGGTGTGGCGAACGCGATCGATGTGCATTGCCATGCCCACGAAGGGCAGCAGGATGCGTTTGCACTGGCGAAGTTTGCATCCACATGCGGCATGGGCGGTCTGCTCTACAAGACATTGCCATTTGCCAAGCCGCCCATGCCGCAGTTGAACGCGCTCAAGGATCAACTCCATCGTTGGGCTGACGATGAAGATGTGAAACCGATCGAATGCTGGGCGGGCTTCGTCACCGACACCTGGAACGGTCGTCCAACGCGGGCGGCGGTGGAGCCGCAGTTGAAGGCGGGCATCAAGGCGATCTGGATGCCCACTGCGAGCCATGCGAATTCATTGCATCTCTCGGGTGGTCGGGAAATCTGGTGGGATCCACAGGCTTCGTCGAAAGTGATTCTCGAACCGATGCCGTTCGATATCGCGCTCGCCCGTTCAGGCGGCATGTACTTCCTGAAAGACGGCAAGCTCGATCCGGAAGTGAAAGAGATCGTGCGGTTATGTGCCGAATACGATGCGGCGCTGTTCTTCGGTCATTTCACCCATCCGGAGCAAGACGCGCTGGTGGAAGAAATCGATCGCGTGAAGTTCAAGAAGGCGGCGGTGGACCATCCATTCAGTCTCTATGTCGATCTGGATATCGCACGCATGCAGCAATTCGCGCGGGCCGGCATCACCGTGAACTTCACCTACGACGAGCTATCCCCGTTGATGGGGGTTGATCCGCATGCGATGTATCAGGCGATTCGCGCCACCGGTACCGATTGGGTGACGCTGTCGAGCGATTGCGGCGAGCCCCTCTTTCCAAATTCGGTGGAAGGTATTCGCATGATCGTCGCTTACATGAAAGCGTACGGACTGACGGAGGCCGAGATCGAGCAGGTTACGGTGACCAATCCGCGCCGGTTGGTGGGGCGGGGGTAGGTTGATGGCTCGCCGGATTAGCGGGCCGGCAATCCATCTTTTTGATAGTTCGGTGAACGCGGGCCGAACAGCACGCCGTTCTGGCGCGGGAATAGCAATCGCTGACTGGCAATGTCCGCGTAGTTGTAGCTGGCATCGGTTGCAGTGCTGACGATCTGCGTAACGATGGCTTGAACGAGTAGTCCGATCAGTCCCCCTTGGTTCGAGCGTTGTTGTTCAGACGATGATGCCGCGGCCGCGCCGTGCCACAACAGTTGTCCAGTGCGTAGATCGACAATGCGGCCTTCTACTCGCACCGCGGTTTCGCTGCTGATCACCGCATAGCTGGTCCCATAGCGCGTTACTTTGAGGTAGACGACCGCGTCGGCACCGAAAATTTCACGTAGCTTCGGTGGCGACACATCATGGATCTCGGCAGCGTTATTGAGCCCATTTTGCCGGAAGGTTTCGTCCATCAAGGATACCGGCACCACATAGAAGCCTGCTTCTGCAAGCGGCATCGTCACCTGTGCGAGCACGCCATACGTGGCTAACACTTCAGGTGTTTCATTGAGGGGTGGCAATACCAACATCGACACCGGCCGACTCTGTATGAAAGCCGTGTAGTCGTACGGTTGGGGTGTTGCGCAGCCTACCAACACCAGGGCCACCGCGAGTGCTGTCATTCGACGGATGCCGCACAACGCACTGCAAATGGTGGAGCGTGCCGCGTTATCCATTGGGACCTCGTCCCCCTGACCAATCATGATTTCGGCGCTGCCATTCTATTGAGAAGAAAATCCATGTATGGCGCGGATTCCGGAAATTTTGCCTTTTCGGTTTCAAGCTGGCGTTTCGCCTCGTCGAATCGGCCGAGACGAAATTGAATCATCGCGAGGTGGCCATGAAATCCGGGTGGCAGGGCTGCGCCACGTCCCTCCGCTTGTTTCGCTTGCGCTTCCAGTACGCAAAGTTGTTCTTCCGGACTCGATCCGTCGCCCTTGAAGTGTTCATAGAGTTGACGCTGGAAGCCACCCCATTGGTACAAAGCCGGCGGCCGCTGCGCGCAGCCGACCAGGGCGACCGCTAGGAGCGCGACGCCGGCCAATCTAAGGAAAATATCGATGCCCATTGGTACGGTCCTACCGCCCAGTCGGGACAGTCCACTTTCCTGCTTCGAGGCCGGTGACCAGCGTGTTGACGGCTTCGCGGATGGCGAGATCGAGCACCTTGCCATTGAGCGTCGCATCGTAACCGGCGGTCCCGCCAAAACCCACCACCTCACGATTGGAAAGCGCGTACTCACCGGCACCGCTCGATGAAAACACCACCTCAGAGGTCATGCTGTTGACGATATTGAGCGTCACCTTGGCGTAGGCGACCTGCTCCTTGCCGCGGCCCAAAATGCCGAACAATTGCCGATCGCCTACTTCCTTCCGGCCAAATTCTGCGATGTCGCCGGTCACGACGAAATCGGCATCGCGAATCGATTGAATCTTGGATTTGAATTGCGCTTCCTGCTTGGTTTCCGCGAGATTATCTCGATCCAACACGTTGAAGCGCTGTGATTGCTGGAGATGCGCAATCAGCGTTGTCTTGGCCTGGCTACCGAGCCGGTCGACGCCGTCGGAAAAAATGCCGCGCATGAAGCCCGATCGATTATCGAATTTGCCGACCGAGACCGGCACGCGCGTCCCGCTAAACGGCGTTGTCGCCGATTCCACTTTGGCGACCGCAACGGTGCGCGAGGATTCCGTCGCGCAGCCGCTAACTGCAAGAATAGCGGCGGCAACGATTGCTGAGAAGGCAAGCTTTGAGTGGATGCGACGGTAATGCATGGTGACCTCCTGGGGGTGGTCGGGTCGAGGTACATTAAAGACGGACTATTGATCATGCTCCAACGCCACGCCACCAGGGGAAACAATGCATCAGCTCGACGGCAGTTGCCATTGCGGCAATATCAGGGTCCTGTACCGGACCGCGGTGGCCCCCGAGGAGGCTCGCCCGCGCGCATGCCAATGCACCTTTTGCCGGAAACACAATACGCGTGCGATTTCCGACCCCGGAGGGACCCTCGCCATTACGGTCGATGATCAAGGTGCGCTTAATCGTTACCGTTTCGGACTGGGCGCGGCCGAGTTCCTGATCTGCCGGACATGCGGCGTGTACGTTGCCGCTTTCATGGCTGATCCCCACGACGACCAAGGGTATGCGACGCTGATGGCTAATGTTCTGGAAGCGCAGGGGCGGTATCCAGAGGCGGCACCGACGGTCTACGACAATGAAGATGAGGCGGGCCGCCGTGCCAGGCGCCGTCAGCGCTGGACGCCTGCAACGCTAAGGAAACACTGATTAAGCTATCTCGCGTAATCAGCGAGCTCAACTATTCAGGGAGTTACGAGGGGCAATGGAGGGGTTGGGCCCCCTTCATCCCCAACAAGCCCCCTTGTTCAATAGTTCGCTAAGCATTCGTCGCTGAATGGTCGGGACGGCTGCCAACGTCCTTGCGCCCACTCAATCACCTATATGAATATCAAACCGCTGCGCTTTATTTCCGCTGACGGTGCTCGATAGTCGATCGGCGGCCGTCGCCGAGCAGGCATCCCATTTACTTGTCTGTTAGGCTTAGCCTGCTGGCATGCAGCGTTCCTCCCGCCGGCAATGCTGTCCAGATCGCCGCGAAGCATCACGAAAGTCACCGTTCAGTGCCAGCGCACACCAAGCTACCCAGACCAGCCATCGCCGCACGCTACGCCCGAGCCGAAGACGTTAAAGGTTTTTCTCAGGTTGTCACGACGCTGGGTCCGATTGCTCTCCTTTGGTGGGGCATCGCGCTAAGTACCGAGATCTCGTATTGGCTCACCGCGGGCATTACGCTTCTCATGAGCTTTTTTCTCCTGCGTGTCTTCGTGCTGATGCATGAATGCGGGCATGCGAGCCTGTTTCGCACGCGCTCCCTCAATAAGGCCTGCGGATTTGTGTTCGGCGTGTTCGCCGGTATGCCGCAGTACGTGTGGTCAGAGCATCACGCCTACCATCATGCAACCAACGGCAACTGGTCGAAGTATCGCGGGCCATTGTCCATCGTAACGGTCGCCGATTACGCCGCCATGAACCCGCGCGAGCGGCGAAACTACCGGTACGCGCGCACGATCTGGCTGGCTTTTTTCGCGGGGCTTTCCTATCTGGTCCTGAGCCCTCGCATCAATTGGATCAAGGGAAGCATCGGTCTTCTCAGCCATTTGATCCGGCGCAAAATTGCGGAGCCGGCGGTGTCGCTCAGTGCGCACGCAGCCACCTTTAAGACGCGTTACTGGTCTTCACCCAAGCAGTATGCGCATATGTTGTGGAATAACGTGGTGTTGCTGGCCGCGTGGGTGTTGATGTCGATGGCGTTGGGTCCGCTCGTCTTCTTCCCTGTCTATGTCATCAGCGTTTCCCTGGCAGGCGCGGCCGGGATCGTGCTCTTTACCGTGCAGCACAATTTCGAGCATTCGTATGCCAGTGAGGATGAGGGCTGGGAAGTGGATACCGCGGCAACCAAAGGAACGAGTTTTCTGCTTTTCCCCGGTTGGCTGAACTGGTTCACCGCGAACATCGCTTACCATCATGTGCACCACTTGTCCGTGCGAATCCCGAATTACCGGCTGGTCGATTTTCACAACGACCATGCCCACCTGTTCCGGGATGTCACCCGTATCAAGCTCTCGCGCATTCATGCGGCCCTTCAGTGCATTCTTTGGGATACGAGCGAGCGCCGAATCATTTCCGTCGCGGAATTCAACGAGCGAACATAGCGCCGTGTCCGAGCCGTCCCTCGCCGTGGATATGCGGTACGTCGAGCGTGCGCATGGCCTTGCCCCGCTCCTGGAAGCCGCAGCGCCCGCCGCGGAGGCCGCCCGGCGGTTGACGCCGGAAGTGGTGAGGGCGCTCGTCGATGGCGGGTTCTATCGGATGTTGCAACCCGTATCCTTGGGGGGGCGCCGAACTGTCGGTGCCCGCTTTCATGGAAACCATTGAAGTGATCGCCGGGGCGGATGCCAGCACGGCCTGGTGCCTGACTCAATGTTGTGTTTGCTCGATGGCTGCTGCGTATCTTGATCGCGCCACCGCAGCCGAGATTTTCGGTCCGTCCCATGGCATCGTTGCCTGGGGGCCACCGGCGCCTTCGGAGGCACGGGTCGTTGATGGCGGTTATTTGGTGACCGGCAAATGGAATTTCGCCAGCGGCGGTCATCAGGCGAGCTGGCTGGGTGGGCAGAGTTTCGTCATCGAGCGTGATGGTTCGCCACGCCGCCGCTCCAATGGCGCGCCGCTGGTTCGCATGATGTTGCTGCCGATCGCCAAGGTGGATCTGGCCGACGCGTGGCATGTCCTTGGCTTGAACGGCACCGGCAGCGACAGCTATGCGGTCGCGAATCTCTTTGTGCCGGAGCGATTTTCGTTCGGCCGCGATGAGGCTGCTGAACGCAAGGAGACCGGGACGCTCTACCACTTCAGTGGGAGCAACGTCTATGCATGCGGCTTTGCCGCTCTCGCGTTGGGCGTTGCCCGCAAGGTGTTGTCCGCGCTGATCGAGGTGGCGAATGCCAAGCAACCAAGCGGATCCAAGCGCAGTCTGCGCGACAACAATGCCGTGCATGCCGAAATCGGTCGTGCCGAAGCGCGGCTGCGGTCGGCACGCGCCTATCTCTATGGCACCGCGCGCGAGGCATGGGACGAAGTCTCGACCAGCGGCGCGCTTGGCGATTCACAGAAAATACAAATCAGGCTGGCCTCGACCTGGGCGATCCATGAATCGGCCAAAGTCGTCGACGCCGCCTATCAACGCCTCGGTGCTACGGCGATCTTTGCGAACAATCTTTTCGAACGGCGCTTTCGTGATATGCATACGGTGACCCAGCAGCTGCAAGGGCGCGTCAGCTTCTACGAGAATGTGGGGCAGGTACTGTTGGGCCTCGAACCCGATGCGCCGCTCTTCAGCACATAAATTGGAACATCGATGGCGATACGAATAATGCTGACCATCTTCTTGTGGATACTGGCGCTCGCCGTTCTGCCGGCGCGTGCACAGGAATATCCGGTCAAGCCCGTTACCCTGATGCACGGGTTCGGCGCCGGTGGCAATGCCGATACGATGGCGCGCATCCTCGCCGAGGCAATGAGCGAGGGCCTCCGGCAACGCGTGGTGGTCGAAGCGAAGCCGGGGCGGCGGGGACCATCGCTTCCGAGGCAGTCGTCAAGGCAACCCCCGATGGCTATACGCTGGTGATGCTGACGGCCGCCCATGCCACCACGGCCAATCTCAATAAGAACCTCAAATACGATCCGCTGGAAAGCTTTGCGATGCTATCCAGTGTCGCGGTATTTCCTTACGTGATTGCAGTGCGGAAGGACCATCCGTTCCAAACGTTAGACGATCTCTTGCGCGCCGCACGGGAGAGACCAGGCGTGGTGTCATTCACGTCGGTCGGCGTGGGTTCGGTGCCGCATCTCACCGGCGAGTTATTGGCTGCGCGGGCCGGCGTCAGCTTGAACCACATTCCGTATCGCGGCGGTACCGCCCCGATGGCCGATGTATTGGGTGGACGGGTCGATGTGCTGATCGATACGCAGACAGTGAGCATGCCGCATATCCGCGCCGGCAATGCGCGCGGACTCGCCGTCACGAGTGCCGCGCCGTGGGCCGGTACTCCGGGCGTGCCGATCGCGACGACAACGCTGCCCGGATTCGAAGTCATGAGCTGGATCGGTGTGGCCACCACGCGCGGGACGCCGGAGCCGGTCCTCGTGCGCTTGAATGCCGAGATCGTTCGCGTGTTGACGCTGCAAAATGTGTCCGCGCGATTGCGTGACCTCGGCGCCGAAGTGCGTCCAAGCAGTGCCGAGGCAATGCGCACGCTGGTCAAAACGGAAATAGAGCGCTGGGGCGGGGTGATTCGCGCCGCCAAGATCGAGGCGGCACAGTAACGATCCGCGTCGCTATTTGGCAATAAAGTGATCGCGAAACATCGCGAGCTCAACCGCATTCAGATCCGAAACAGCGGTGTAGACGAGATCGCCAAGCTGCCACGTGGTGAAGCTGAAGCCACGAGCGGTGCGATCGAAAGAATATTCGGCCACGCCGGCCGCGTTCGAATCGTCCGGCCATACGGAACACCTGAACGATATGCTGGCGACGCCGGTACACGGGGGCGGCCACCCGCTCGGCACCGAGTTGATCGACCCGCCCGCCGATCAACAGAAAGGATTCGTCGGTCAGATCTGGCACCCGCGGCGCGAAGGAAAGCTTGCCGGCGAACCAGGGTTTTACCGTGTGCCGGTCCGATGAGCTCACCAATGTGAGGGGGCCTTCGCCGATCGCCCGGACGTGTGCGGAAACGATGGCGAGGTCGGGCGGCGCCGGGTTGCCAGACATCTTCAAGGTGTAGGTTGCGACGGCCGTCAAGACGCACGCCGCGGCAACCGTTGCCCATGGGCGTAGCGCGGACCGACTTGCGGTGGCGAACCATCTTGCAACTATGTTCGCCGCCGCGCGGTGCGGTCGTCGCGCCGGACTTGCCGATAGCGACGCGGCTTCCTCACCAGGAAACGCTTGCCACAATCGTTCTTGCCCAGCTGCGGAAAGGCGGTGATGGGTCAGCGCGGCACGCAATGCATTGCGCGCGGAGCGGGCGCGCGAGTGGGCGACCGAACACGTGGGGCAATTGTTCAGATGGGCGATGAGTCTCGTCTCGCGCGAATCATCGAGCTCGCGGTCGATACCTAAGGCGAATAGCGGTGTTGCCTCATTGCAGTCCATGAAAGCCTTTGCCATCATGCGGGTGGTAATGCTTCGCGGAGGTCGCTCAGATCCTTCGACAGCAAGCGTCGCGCTCGCGAAAGTCGTGACATGACCGTGCCGATCGGAACCCCAATATTGTTGCAATATCCTGGTAAGAGCAGTCTTCGATCTCACGGAGCACGATCACCTCGCGAAAAGCCAGCGGCAATCGTTCGAGGGCGCCATTGATCCTGCGGATGGCATCGCTGCATCCATACAGAATTTCCGGGTTCAATTCGAATACCGCCATGTGCGGATCGGTCTCATCATCGAGGTCGTGCAAGGAGACCGTGGCCTGGTCATTGCGCCGCTTCGCCAGCGCCGTATAGGCGACATTGCGCACGATGGTGAAAAGCCATGCGCGCGCGCCGCCACCACCACGATACCCCGCGAACGAGCGATAGGCGCGCAACAAGGCATCCTGTACGACGTCTTCGACGTCGCCGTCGTTGCCCAGTAGCCAGCGGGCCAAATTGAAGGCGACGTCCACATTGGGGCGGCAAATTCCTTGAAATGACGCGGATCGCTCATGGAACCGGTTCCTTCAATCGGTGACCCAACTGTGGGCCGTTTTATTCCCCGGTCGCCGCCCAGCGGTTGGTCGGAAATAAATGCGGCGACCACCGGGTCTTCTCGCGTGACGGGGCGCGAATCCAACCAAGTTACGAAGCCGACATGTCAGTTTTACTCCCAAAGGAGACTTTACATGGACTTTGATCGTCGCGACTTTCTACGAATGGGGGGTATGGGCGGCGTGGTGTTCGTTTCGGGTCTGGCGGGCTGCACCGCCACCGGCGCTCCTGCCGGAGACTTTTATTTCATTCAACTCACTGACATTCACTGGGGCTTCAACAATCCGAACGTCAATCCACAAGGCGAAGAGACGCTGCCCCGCGTGATCGCTGCCGTCAATGCGCTGGAGGTCCAGCCGGACTTTGTGGTCTTCACCGGCGATCTAACGCAGACGACCGACGATCTCAAGGTGCGCCGCGCGCGGCTCGCGTCATTTCGCGAGCATGCCAGCAAGCTGAAAGTGCGCGATGTGCGCTACATGCCTGGGGAACACGATGCCGCCCTCGATCGGGGCGAAGTCTATGCCGAGCTGTTCGAACCACGCTTCCATGCGAGCTTCGATCACAAGGGCGTCCACTTCATCGTGCTGGACAACGTGTCCGATCCGCGTGTTTTCCTTGGCGATGCACAGCTTGCCTGGCTGCGCAGCGATCTGGCCGCTTTGGACAAGAATCAGCGCGTGATCGTGCTGGTGCACCGGCCGCTGTTCAATCTGGCCCCCGACTGGGATTGGGCCACCAAGGACGGCGCCAAGGCGATCGAATTGCTGATGCCGTACCCAAATGTAACGGTCTTCTACGGGCACATCTATCACGAACACCATCACCGGACCGGCCATATCGAACACCATGCGGCGATGTCGACGATGTTTCCGCTGGCGCCCCTCGGTTCAGTCGAGAAGAAGACGCAGGTACGCTGGGATGTTGCCGCGCCTTTCAGAGGCTTGGGCTAAGGGCGGGTGACCGGGCGCGTGGCGACGGCGCCATCGGTGACCGAGCTCCCGTTGCTGAAAGCATGACCAGACCGCAGCGGCCGCCCGTCTTGGCGCCAACACGGCGCCGGCTTCTTTGGTGGGCAGGCGGCGTGTCCCTTGAAGCGCTGGTCCTGACGATGCGACCGCTGCGGGCCGATACTGCGCGCGTGATTGAAATCGTCGCGCGTCGTTTCGAATTCGAACCGGAGGTGATCCCACTGCGCGTGGGCGAGGAGGTCATCCTCCAGGTGACGAGCATTGACTACCTGCATGGATTCTCCATCCCGTCCCTCGCCATTCGCGCGGACATCGCCGCGGGCCAGACCTTTCGCGCCACGATCAGGCCGCCGCGGGCGGGAACCTATGTGATCGTCTGCGATAATTTCTGCGGAGACGAGCACGACGATATGTCGGGCAAGATCGTCGCGAGCTGATCACGGAGGGTCGCGCGTCGCATTGAAGCGCTGGTCCACCCGCATTGGACGATCGCTGCATCCTATGCAGGACGCATACATTCTGCGGTCGAGAAGAATAAGATACCGGGCGCACCGCCGCTACCCACCTAATCCCTCCATCGAACCGCGAGGAATGTCATGCCTGTTGCAAAAATTCGTGGCGTCAATATCCGTTATCAAATCCTGGGCGAGCAAGGGCCGTGGGTCGCGTTGATCACCGGCGGTCGCCATCCGCATGATGAGTTCGTCCCGCTGGCGAAACGAATCGCCGATGCCGGTTACCGGGTCGTGCTGCACGACCGGCGCAACACAGGCGGTTCCGACGTTCTCATCGATGGCGACGTCGCCGAGGAAACGCTCTGGCTCGACGACCTGCACGAACTGCTCAAGCAATTGAACGCCGTGCCCGCGTTTGTCGGTGGTTCATCGGCCGGCGCACGGACTGCCATGCGCTTTTACCTGCGCTTTCGCGACGCGGTGCGTGGGCTGCTGTTGATGCGTGTAACCGGCGGTCCATTCGCCGCCGGCCGTTTGCCGGAAAACTACTACGGTCAATTCATCAAGGTGGCCAAGCAAGGCGGCATGGCGGCGATCTGCGCGCATGAACAATATCAGCAGCGGATCAAGGCGAATCCGTCCAACGGTGAGCGGCTGATGGCGATGGATCCGGCGCGTTATATCGCCGTGATGTCCAATTGGCTCGAGCAATTCAACGCCGGCGTCAATCTTCCGGTGATGGGCGTAACCGAAGCCGAACTGCGTTCAATCGCTGTTCCAACGGTGTTGATTCCGGGCAACGATCAGACGCATTCTTCAAAGAGTGGACAACTCGCCGCCAAGCTCATTCCAGCTTGCCAGCTGCATCAGTTGCCCACTACCGATCAGGAAGTGCCGCTGATACCGTACCCGGATTGGGCAAAGTACGAGGATGAGATCGCGCGCGTGTTTGTCCTGCATATGAAGAAAGCGGTACTGTAGCGGCTGCTAGTCGGTGGGTTGATCGATGAGGATAGCGGTGCCTGCTGGGCTACCAACGGGCGATCCGGCTTTCACCCGTTCTCGGGCCCGTTCTCGCCGGGCGGTAGACAGCGTTCGTGTATCCTGCGCCAAGTCTTGACTGGCTCGACCGGGCCAACAACTTCATTGATACCTTCAGCACTCCACACGGACAACGCGTGAGTGGAATGACCGCATATCGTGGCCCTGCCGATTGACGCATGATGCTGCTGCCTGCAGCACTCGCCGCATTCCGGGTCCGCAGCTTCCGTTTCCAATGGCCCGCAGATCTGTTGATCTCCTGGGCTATTGAGATGGAGATGCTGATTCTTGGCTGGTATGTGCTGGTCGAGACTGGCTCGGTGTTGCTGCTCACGCTGTTCGCATCGCTGCTTTACATTGGCACGTTGGTGGCGCCGATGATGGGCGTGATTGGCGATCGGGTTGGTCATCGCACCGTGCTGTTCGCCACGCGCACGTCCTACATGGTCCTTGCGGCAACCATTGCCTCGCTTTCATTTGCCGGCATGTTGTCCCCGGTGTATGTTTTCATTGCTGCCTCCTTGGCGGGCCTCCTGCGTACGTCTGACATCGGCGTGCGAAGCGCACTGGTCGCGGCCACCGTACCACCCTATTTTCTCATTGGTGCAATGAGCATTTCGCGCACCACCGCCGACTCCGCGCGCATCATGGGCGCACTCACCGGCGCGGGACTGTTCGTGGCGTTCGGTATGGGGCCCGCCTATGTGGCCATCACATGCTTCTACGCATTGGGCACGATGCTTCTCTTTGGCGCTGGACCGGAGTCGAAGCCGGCCGCTGGCGCACCGCACACCTCGCCATGGCGCGATCTGCTGGCGGGGATTGCCTATATCTGGAACGCGCCACGCCTGCTCGCTGCGATGTGGCTCGCCTTCCTGATCAACATGTGCGCCTTTCCGCTGGTCACCGGCCTCATGCCGCATGTTGCCAAGAGTGTCTACGGTACCGATCAGACCGGCTTTGGCTACCTGGTGGCCAGCCTCGCGGCGGGGGCGCTGTGCGGTTCCATTGCGTTGAGCATCGCGGGGGAACGCATGCGGGTCGAGCGTATCATGATCGCCTCGATGGTCGCGTGGTACGTCTCGCTCATCGCGTTTGGCCAGGTGAACGACATGACGGTTGGGATCGGTTGTCTGTTCATTATCGGTGTCGCACAGGGCGGTTGCATGGTCACGCTTGCGGTGATTCTTCTGCGCACCGCGGCCCCGCAGTACCGCGGCCGTGTGATGGGTGTGCGAATGCTGGCCATCTACGGTAATCCGGTTGGGCTATTGGCCGCCGGTGTTCTGATCGAGCGTATCGGTTATGCCGCCACGGCGTTCGCCTACGGTGCCGTTGGGCTCGTCTTCACGTTTATTGTCTTGCTGCACTGGCGCGTTGCCGTTTTTCCCGCGCGGGCGCCTAGCGCATCCTAATGCGGGTGGCGTTAACTCTGCACAAGAGTACGGGGCGCTTCTTCAGCCAACATCCGATTGACGGTGCGCCGTCATATGCACGCGTGCGGTATCCGAGACGATGTTCACCAGGGGCCGATCGCCGCTGCGATCGAGTTCGGCTTGCTGTGCCTCTGGGATAATCGTCTGCCAGCGATGGTGCGTGCGTCTCAGTCCGCCCGCACGCCGGAATCCCGCACCACCTTCGCCCATCGCGTGAGTTCCGCTTGGATGAGCGCGCCAAACGCTTCAGGATTTGAAGTGCCGACCGTCTCGACGCCGAGCGTCGCAAATCGGTCTTTCACCTCCGGCTGTTCCAGTGCCTTGGTCATCTCCGCGCTCAGCCGATCAATGATTGCTTTCGGCGTCTTGGCCGGAACAACGAGGCCTTGCCAGTCGCGCACATCGAAGCCGGTGTAGCCGAATTCCGCCAGTGTCGGTACGTCGGGTAGCGCAGGCATGCGCTCCGGGCTGCCGGTCGCCAACGGGCGGATCTTGCCGGCGCGAATCTGGGCAATCACAGCGGCCCCACTGGTACTCAGTATCTCGACTTGATTGCCGAGCAGTGCGGTGGTCGCCGCGACACCGCCTTTGTAGAGGATATGGCGAATGTCGGTCCCGGTGCGTGCCTTGAATACTTCAGCGAACAAGTGTGTGGGCGCTGCATTACCCGATGACGCGTAGGCAAGGTGCGCAGGCTGTGCTTTGGCAGACGCGACCAGCGCAGCGATCGAGCGATGCGGCGAATCGGCATTGACGGCCAACATCAGCGAGCCTTGCGTTGTCTGGCGAACCGGAGCGAGATCGCGTGCCGTATCGTAGGGAAGTTGCGCGACGATCGCTGGGTCCACCGCGTGGGAAAAGGTCATCGTGCCAAGGGTGTAACCATCCGGTGCGGCTTTCGCGACGGCGCCCATTGCGATGGCACCGGCCCCGTCTGGTCGGTTGTCGACCACGATTTTCTGGCCGAGGGCAGCGCTGAGTCGTTCGCCCCAAATCCTTGCAACCACATCGGGCGACGCACCCGCGGGCGAATGGGTAATGATACGGATTGGTTTGTTCGGATAGTCGGGCGCTTGGGCGGACGCGGCGCATTGAAAAAGCACAATACCCAGCGCAGATACTGACATGGCAGCGAACCGGATTGTTATCGGTGTCTCCTTCTTTATTGTCTCCCCCAACGAAGTAAAGCACGGAATGCGGCCGATGGTCGGATGACCTGGTCGATCGCGCCCGGGCGCAGCGCGAAGGGAATCGACCTCAGTCCGCGCGCATGCCTGCTTCACGTGCAGTCTTGGTCCATCGCGTGACCTCCGACTGGATCAGCGCACCAAAGACTTCAGGGTTCGAATCGACGACTGGTTCCACGCCGTTGCGTTCGAGGCGGGTCTTAATCTCGGGCTGCGCCATGGCCTTTGCGATCTCCGCGGCAAGACGATCGATGATGAAGCGCGGGGTTTTTGATGGCGCGACGATGCCTTGCCAATCGCGCACATCGAAGCCGTTTAAGCCTAGTTCGTCGAGCGTCGTACCTTAGGGAGCACCAGCGCGCGTTGCGGGCTGGCGGTGGCGAGGGCACGCAGCTTTCCGGCACGAATGTGCGCAACCGCGGCAATCCCGCTGGTGCTCAACAGATCGACTTGTTGGCCAAGAAGGGAGGCCGCAGCCGGGACTGCGCCCTTGTACGGGATGTGCCGGATATCGGTTCCGGTGCGGGCCTTGAACAATTCGCCGAACAGATGAAGCGGTGTTGCATTACCTGCCGATGCGTAGTTGAGCCGTCCCGGCTGCGCTTTGGCCGCGGCGATGAGCTTGGACACCGATTGCCAGGGCGAATCGGCGCCCACGACCAAAAATAGCGGGCCTTGGGTTGTTTGCCGCACCGGAGCGAGATCAAGGGCCGTGTCGTACGGCATTCGTGCGACGAGGGCTGGTGCGACGGCATGCGACATGGTGATCGTGCCGAGCGTGTAACCGTCGGGCGGCGCTTTTGCTACTGCGGCGAGCGCGATCGTGCCGCTCGCCCCGGACCGGTTCTTGACGATGACCGAATGCCCCGTCGCGGCACCGATGCGCTCGCCCAGAATTCTCGCGTTGATATCAGGCGACGATCCGGGTGCCGCGTGCGTAATGATGCGAATCGGTTTGGTCGGATAGTCGGGTGTCTGGGCGAGCGCGGCCGATTGGAAGAGCACAATGCCCAGCCCGAAGACTGATTTCGCAGTGAACCGAATTTTCATCGGAACCTCTCCCGTATGAACCGCGGATAGCCGAAGTAAAGCGGCGAAATAAAGCAGCGAAGTAAAACACGGAACCGATCGAGCATGCTCCGTGCGCTGCTAGTACTTCGCGCTCCCCGGCGTCCGTGGAAACGGAATAGCATCCCGCACATTCGACAGCCCGGTCGCGTAAGCCACCGTTCGTTCGAATCCAAGGCCGAAGCCTGTATGCGGCACCGAGCCGTATCGGCGCAAATCGCGATACCAGCTGTAATGATCGCGATCGAGGCCGCTTTCGGCCATGCGTGCATCGAGAATATCGAGCCGTTCTTCGCGTTGACTGCCGCCGATGATCTCGCCGATGCCGGGGGCCAGCACGTCCATCGCGGCCACCGTTTTGTCATCATCGTTCAGGCGCATGTAGAACGCCTTGATCGCTTTCGGATAATTCATCACGATTACCGGGCGACCGACATGCTTCTCGGTGAGGTAGCGCTCGTGTTCGGACTGCATATCGATGCCCCAATGCACCGGGTAGTCGAATTTCTGCTTCGAGCGTTCGAGGATCGCGATGGCCTCCGTGTAGTCCATGCGCACGAATTCTTTGTCGACGATGCCTTGAAGCTTCGCCACGATGCCCTTTTCGATGCGCTCATCGAAGAAAGCCATGTCCTCCGGACGCTCATTCAACAGCGTCTTGAAAATATGCTTCAAGAGGGCTTCGGCAAGACTCGCGTCATCGGCCAGATCGGCGAATGCGATCTCCGGTTCGATCATCCAGAATTCCGCGAGGTGGCGGCTGGTGTTCGAATTCTCTGCGCGGAACGTCGGGCCGAACGTATAGACCTTCGACATCGCCAGACAGTACGTTTCTACATTGAGTTGCCCGGACACGGTAAGAAACGTTTCGCGCCCGAAGAAATCCTGCGAGAAATCTATTTTGCCGGCGGGCGTGCGCGGCAGATTGGCGAGATCGAGAGTCGAGACGCGAAATAGCGCCCCCGCACCTTCTGCGTCGGAGGCGGTGATGATCGGCGTGTTGACCCAGAAGAATCCGTTGTCATCGAAGAACCGATGGATGGCTTTGGCAATCGTGTGGCGCACCCGCGTGGCAGCCCCGATCACATTGGTGCGTGGCCGCAGATGTGCGACCTCGCGCAGAAATTCCAGCGTGTGCGGCTTCGGTTGAATCGGATAGGTGTCGGGATCATCGACCAAGCCGACGACTTTCACCGCGCTCGCCTGCATCTCGAATGGCTGCCCTTTGGTTGGCGAGGGGACGATCATGCCGGTCGCCTCCAGCGAACATCCTGCGGTGAGATGCAGCACGCCGTCGGTATAGTTCAGGAGCGTATTCGGTGCGACCACTTGCACCGGATGAAATGACGATCCATCCGAGACGCTCACGAATGAAAAGCCCGCCTTGGAATCGCGACGCGTGCGGACCCAGCCGCGCACGGTCACGGGTGTGTCGGTAGGGGCCTTGCCGGCCAAGACTTCAGCGCAGGTCAATATGGTCATGGGTATCTCTCATGTTGCGTCCAGTGCGCGACGTTTCCTCACCACATGGTTCGGACCGGATACTGTCGAATCAGTGCATCGGGGGTGAGAATAACCAAACCGTCGACAATAGCCTGACAGACCAGGATACGATCGAATGGGTCCCGATGCGGATTGGGGAGCGATGCGAGTTGAACGGTGGCCGCTTCGGTAATAGGAAGTGCATCGATACGATGCGCGAGACGTTGCGCGGGGATGAACTCTTGTGGTGGCACAGGTAGCGGGAGTTTGCCGAGCTGATGTTTAACGGTAATTTCCCAGGCCGATGCGGCGCTCAGAAAAATCTCGTTGTCCGCATCGCGAAACAGGGTTCGACACGTTTCGCTCAATGCCGGGCTTTCCGCCGCTATCCAAAGAAACGTGCAGGTATCGAGCAGAATTTTCAAACCGGGCCGGCTTCAAACGTTTTGAGCATGTCTTCCGGCAGCGGTTCGAAAAAACTTTCCGGCACCGAAAATTCCGCTTTGGCCAAGCCGATCGGGCGCGGCTTGCTCGCTTGTCGTGGCAACGCGCGCAATTCCGCGACCGGGACATTCCGCTTGCAAATCAACAGACTTTCGCCCGGTCGCAACTTGGCGAGGTACTTGGAAAGCTGGGTTTTAGCTTCGTGAATATTGATTGAAATCATGGTTTTAATCTAGCCTATGAACATGACTAAGTCAAGGGCGGCGCGCGGCGCAGTGACGGGTGAAGGGTGAAAGGAATCGCCCCGCTATTCGCGGTAGCTGGGGTCGATCCGATCGAGCTTGCGCAGTAGGGCGGGCCATTCGAGTACGCCAAACGGGCGGCGCGTTCCGGGTTGATAGTTGAGATAAGTCTTCGCCACGATATCGGCGGGGACCAGATGCAATTCGCTGTTGCAGGCCATCGCGGCAAGCTGCGTTCGGCAAGATAGCTCCAGCCGATGCATGGCATTGAACGCTTCGGGAACGGTTCGCCCGACCGTGAGGAGCCCGTGATTACGCATGATCATCGCGTTGTTGTCACCGAGATCGCGGACCAGCGCCTCCTGCATCGACATGTCGAGCACAACGCCTTCGTAGTCGTGATAGCTGATCTGTGCGAATCGCATCGAGGTCTGGGTCGCAGGGAGCAGACCGCATTTCAACATCGATACCGCCATGCCCGGCCACGTATGCGTGTGGATGACGCAACCGATTTCAGGCTTCGCTTCATGAATGGCAGTGTGGATCACCACGCCCGCTTGATTGATGCCGTAATTGAGATCCCCGAAATCCGGCCGGGCGAGCACCTTGCCGTGATGGTCAATCTTAACGAGGCTGGATGCGGTGATTTCCTCGTACAACATGCCGTACGCATTGATGAGGAGGGCGTTGTCATCGCCCGGCACGCGCGCCGAAATATGATTGGCGATCATGTCCGACATGCCGTAATGCGCGATCAGGCGATAACAGGCCGCCAGATCGACGCGGGCCTGCCACTCCGCCTCCGAGCAGGCCTTTTTCATCGATTGCAGCGGCATGTGGGAAAGGTCGGTCATCGTAGGCTCCGGTTAGGTGCGGGCGGCGGGTTCAATGCAGATTGCGGCGGAGCAAAGCGAACAGCCGCTCCCAATGCCGTTCGGCTGCGGGCTTGTTGTATTTTTGCCGCTGCGGAAAGGCAAAGCCGTGACCGACGCCTGGGTAGACTTCGATCGTGGCGCGCGTGCCGGCTGTTTTCAACGCGGCGCGGAGTTGTTCGATCTGCGCGGGCGGTGTGAGTTCGTCGGTTTCACCGAATGCGAAATACGCTTCGCCTTTGATCTTGCCGACATGCAGATGTGGGCTATCGGGTTTATCGGTGGCAAGCGACACACCGTAATAAGACGCGATGGCGGCGAAACGCTCCGGATAGTGATAACCGGCCACCGAGACGAACGGGCCGCTCATGCAGTAGCCCACCGCCCCGAGTGCTCCTTTGCGGATGTAGGGTTGCTTGTCGATGAAAGCGAGCAGATCACCGGTATCGTCGGCAATGGCTTGATTCGAGAGCGAGTGCATCAGCGAGTACATGCGCTTGCGTTCGGCGCTATCGGCGATGAATGTTTCGGGTGAGAGCACCGTGCCGTGACCATGCCGGTAATACAAATTCGGCAAGAGCACGCAATAGCCGACGGTCGCAATACGGCGCACCATGTCAAGCAGCTCTTCGCGAATGCCGGGCGCGTCCATGTAGAAAATGATGCCCGGCCATGGGCCATCCTTTTCCGGGCGGCAGATGAAGGTATCGACGCTGCCTGCGCGGGTGGGGATATTGGTTTGCAGTTCAATCATTGCGCACTCCTTGCAATGGGTGGGCGGCGAATTCGGGCCGGCGCGGGTTCGGTCCATCATTTTACTTCGGGTTTCTCCGGGCGTCTGGATAGGCCCGCTCAATCCGTTCGGGTCATAAGCCCAATTCGATGGATGGATTAAATGGTGATGGGATGCAGAACGAATGCGATCGGATCAACATGCTTGACACGGCATCGCGTTCGCGCGCTGGGGCGGGTCCGTGGATCGCTTCCGGCCTGATTGCCCTCGCTGGCGTGAACACATCCCACCTGCTTGCCCAGACCTATCCGAACAAACCGGTTCGCATGATCGTCGCATCACCGGCAGGCAGCGTGCCCGATACCCTGGCGCGATCGCTTGGTCTGCCGATCGGCGAAGCGTTCGGTCATCCAGTGGTCGTTGAGAACCGGCCCGGCGCCAATGGCAACATCGGCATGGAAGCCTGTGCTCGTGCAACACCCGACGGCTACACGATCTGCATGGCAAGCGGGGCGATCATTACGCTTAACCCGTTCGCGTACGCGAAGATACCGTTCGAGGTTGAAGACCTGGTGCCGGTCGTGCATGTCGTGAATTTCGATCAGGCCATCGCGGTCGCGATGAGTCTGCCGGTCAACAACATCCGTGAATTGATCGACTATGCGAGGGCGAAGCCCGGTGCGCTCAGCTGGGCCTCGCTTGGGAATGGCAGCACCGCCCATCTCTACCTGGAATGGCTGCAATCGAAGTCCGGGGTGCGCATCGTGCATGTGCCGTATAAGAGCTCGCCGCAGGCGCTCCAATCTGTTGCGACCGTCGAGACGCACATCACGACGCTCACGCCTACCCTTTTCGCACCGTTCGTGGCTTCGGGAAAGATCAAAGTGTTGGCGGTGGTCAGTGGTTCCGCACGAACACCCACCATGCCCAATGTGCCCACGTTCGCCGAACAGGGCTACGATCTCTATTTTCGCAACTGGGCGGCCTTCTACTATCAGAAGGGCGTTGCTGCGGAGCCGGTCAGGCGATGGAATGCCGAAGTGAATCGTGTGATCACCGATCCCGCCTTCGTGCAGCGTTTTCTCACCACGCTTGGCGTCTCTCCTGCCGGTGGAACGCCCGAGGCGCTGGCGGCCTTTGCGAAGAAGAGCCGCGTGACGGGCGCGGAATTGGCGAAGATAGCAAATCTAAAATTCGATTAACGCGCACGCATCGGCGAGGAACATACGCAATGTCAACCTGGGATCATAAGATCGGCATCATCGTGCCCTCCTGGAATACCGTGATGGAGTACGAAATGCAGCGCATGGCCGGCGGCGTGATGTCGGTGCACACCGAGCGCGTCCGGCACACGCGGACACTGAAGAGAATCTCGCCTGGATGAGTACGCAGACCCCGCTTGCCGCCGAACTGCTCTCGTATGCCAAGGTCGATACGATTTGCTACGGCTGCACCGGCAGCGGTTTTCTTAAAACGCCTGCAGCGGACCAACAGCTCGCCGCAGATCTTGAGGCGCGCACCGGCATTCCAAGTTTGACGACCTCTGCGTCGGTGGCCGATGCGTTGCGCGCGTTAGGTGCGAAACGCATCAGTGTCGCCTCGCCCTATGAGCCGTGGCTCAATGAGAAGCTCCGCGTCTATTTGACCGCGGCCGGTTTCGAGATCCTCGCCTTGCAGGGCTTGGGCACGCAGGCGCATGCGACCATCAGCACGGAGCGGGTCCGGGTGCTCGCGGCGGAAGTCGTGCGACCGGAAACGGAGGCGATCTTTATCAGCTGCTCGAATTTCCGCACGCTCGATATCATCGAGTCAATCGAACAATCGCTTGGCAAGCCAGTCGTAACGAGTAACCAGGCGTCGATGTGGAAGAGCTTGCGACGCCTCGGCGATAGGCGGGTGATCGCAAACGCCGGACGTCTCTTTAAGGAAGCCTAATGCGCACCGCATACTGTTCTCGCCGGCATCAACGCGTTCGAAAATTCGCGGGCAACGTTGTCTTCTGCATTGCCAGCCTGTGTTCGGCAGCAGGAGTGATCGCCCAGACGCAAGACTATCCAACCAAACCGGTGCGCATTATCGTGCCGTTCCCGGCGGGTGGGACCACCGACATCATCGCGCGCGCGATCGGGCAGAAGCTGTCGGATGAATGGAAGCAGCCGGTGCTCATCGACAACCGGCCTGGCGGCGGGGCCAACATCGGTGCCGAGCTCGCGGCCAAGTCGGCGCCGGATGGCAGCACGTTGTTTGTCGCCTCAACGGCTCATAGCATCAACGCCACGTTGTATGCGAAGCTTGCCTACGATCCAATCAAGGATTTCTCGCCGATTACCTTGATGGCGGTGACGGCTTCGGTGCTGGTCGTGCATCCCTCGGTGCCGATCAATGACCTCAAGGAATTGATTGCGTTGCTCAAGCAGCGTCCGGGCAACTTGAACTACGCATCTGCCGGCAACGGCAGCCTGCCGCATCTGGCCGGCGAAATGTTCAAGTCGATGACCGCGACCAACATCGTGCATATCCCCTATAAGGGCGATCCGCAGGCGATGAATGATTTGCTGGGTGGACAGGTGTCTCTGACCTTTGCCACGGCGCCGCAAGCCGTCCCGCATATCAAGGCGGGCAAGCTGAAGGTGCTTGGCGTCAGCACCGCGCAACGGATCCCCGCACTGCCCGATGTGCCAACGATGGCCGAAGCAGGACTGCCCGGTTTCGAGGCCAGCAACTTCCATGGTCTAGTCGGTCCGGCCGGCTTGGTGCCAGCGATCGTCGACAAAATCAATGCCGCGGTGGTGCGCATCGTGCGTGAGCCCGCGATGAGCAAGTATCTTAGCGATCAGGGTGCCGATCCGGTGACCAATACGCCCGCTGAATACGCCGCCAAGATCAAAGAAGAAGTCGCGACCTGGGCGAAGGTAGTGCGCTCGTCGGGCGCGAAGATCGACTGACGATTGCATCATCAAGTACGTAGCTTGTCGAGAATCGCCAACGTCTTGCCGACCGAGAACTCGTAGGTCTTCGCATCGAAGGTCTTCGGATTGTCGTTGAACATATAGCCGTGTTGCACGCCCGGAAAAATATGTAGCTCCACGTTTGCGATCGTGGCGGTCGCTTGGCGATAGGCCTCCAACACCGGTGGTGGGGCCGCGTGATCCTGGTCGCCCCAGATGATGCACACCGGTTTCTTTAATCCTTCGAGCGCGCCGATGTAATCCAGCATCTGTGTGCCATGACACGAAATGCCGGCATCATAGCCAAGGCGTGCGGGGCCAAGCAACGCATAGGGGCCGCCGAAGCAATAGCCGATCGCCGCCACTTTGCTGTTGCAGAGAGCGTGTTTCTTCACGAGCGCGAGGGTGTCGGCCATGTCTGCTTCGCCCTTTTTGATCACATCAAGGCGCGGCTGCCCGCGCGCTGTGGTGCGGGAATCGTCGCGCGCCAACGGCCCGGGAACGGTCCGCCAGAACAAATCGGGCGCGGCGGCGAGAAACCCGTGCGCGGCGAATTCATCGGCCATGGCGCGCAGTTCCTTCGTCACGCCATGGATCGCGGAGGCGAGCACGATCGCGGGCACCTTCTTGCTGCCCTCGGGGACAACGACGTAACAGTCAAAAGAACCGCCGCCTGATGAGGTAATCCGAATATCCGTTCGTTGCATGAAAATCTCCTCGATCGAATGGTAGGTAGAGTATCAGGCTAGGCGCGTGGCCACTTCACTCCTGCATCGGGATGCGCGCATCCTGAATCAATTTTGCAAACGCTGCGATGTCGCCTTTGTAGCGGGCATCGAATTGCTCAGGGGTGGTGCCGACCGGCTCATAGCCCAAAGTGGGCAGACGATCCTTCATATCCTGCAGCGCCAGCACTGCGGCGATATCGCGTTGAATTCGCTGGATCGTGTCACGCGGCGTTTGCGTCGGTGCGAGGATGCCGAGCCATCCGGCATATTCTGCTTTCGGGAAGCCCCGCTTCGATGATGCCGGGTACATCGGGTAGCGCGCTTGCGCGTTCGGCGCTCGTGACCGCCAAGGCACGGAGCCGTCCCGCCTTGACATGACCGACGATCGCCGAGGGCGGCAGAAACGCCGCTTGTACTTCGCCACTCACCAAGGCAGGGCCAACCTGCGCATCACCCTTGTACGGCACGTGCAGCATGTCAGTGCCGGTGGCCGCCTTGAATAACTCCATGACCAGATGCGGCGCAACGCCCATGCCCGTCGAGCCATAACTGATGCTGCCCGGTTTCGCCTTGGCCAGATCGACGAGCTCTTTGGCTGACTGAACGCCCAGCTTGGGATTGACTGCGAGGGCCAGGTAGGAGGCAGTAAGCTGGGTGACCGCGGCAAAGTCCTTGATTGGATCGAATGGCAGCTTTCTATAAAGGCTCGGACTGATCGCCAGACCGTTGGTCGTGATGAGGAGCGTGTAGCCATCGGGGCTGCTTTCGCTACCGCATCGGTGCCGATGTTGCCGCCCGCGCCCACGCGGTTTTCCACCGGCACCTGCTGGCTCCAGTGGGCACCCAGCTTCTGACTCACTAAACGGGCCACCGTGTCGACGGCCCCACCCGCCGGAAACGGCACGATCAAGCGCACCGGTTTCGTTGGAAATGTCTGCGCGCACAAAAGACCGCAACCGAGGGCTAGGACAACGGGCATAGCAAGCAATCGCAACCAACTATTTATGGCAGGGCGGATATCCGAAACGTGTGCGACGATGATGGGCAAGTGTTGGTGGATCAAAGCGATCCATCGTTGCGAACAGGAGATCACGTGTCAAGCATCGAAGTCAAGCCATCGACCGCCGGCATGACGCCGGGACGCGAGCTCGCGGGTAAGGTAGCCCTGGTTACCGGTGGCGCGCGAAACATTGGCCGTGCGATTTCGCGATCGTTGGCGGCAGGCGGCGCGAAAGTCATGATCAATGCCCGCACCTCTCGCGAGGAGGCTGAGGCAACCCTCGCGATGATCGAGAGCGCAGGCGGCGACGCAGCGATTCACTATGCCGATGTGACCGATCCCGACGCGGTTGCCGCGATGGTCGAGGCCACGGTGAAGCGCTTCGGTCGGCTGGACATTCTCGTCAACAATGCCGCGGTGCGCATGGAGGCGCGCTTTGCCGACATCCGGCTCGACGAATGGCGGCATGTCATGCACACGGTGTTGGATGGCGCTTTCCTTTGCAGTCAAGCCGTGTTGCCGCATCTGATTCGCGCGGGCGGTGGGGCGATTGTCCATATCGGCGGTCAATCGGGTCACAAAGGGGCGCGCGAGCGTGTGCATGTGATCACCGCCAAGGCCGGCATTGCCGGCATGACGAAAGCGATGGCAATCGATCTCGCGGAGGGTGGTATTACGGTGAATTGCGTGGTGCCGGGCTCGATCGATACCGTGCGAGGGCTGCCCGGTGCGCCCGATCGGTCTGAGGAGCGCAAAGCGATTCCGCCGATCGGCCGGCGCGGCGAACCCGAAGAACTTGCCGCAATGGTGCGCATGCTGTGCGGCCCGGACTCTCGCTTCGTGACCGGGCAGGCCATTCATGTGAATGGGGGAGGGTATATGCCGTGAATCATCTTGCGAAGTGGGCGATCATTGCGGCGTCGGCAGGGTTGCTCGCCGGCATGAATGGCGCGTTCGCCCAGGCGTGGCCGGTCAAGCCGATTACGTTGATCATTCCCTTTGCGCCAGGCGGTGGCGTCGATGCGAGCGCACGCATTCAGGCGCAGCAAATGGGCGAGCTGCTTGGCCAGACCATCATCGCAGAAAACGTCGGCGCAGCGGCCGGAATGGTCGGTTCGGGGCGCGTCGCGCGTGCCGAGCCTGACGGCTACACTTTCCTCATCGGCAATACCGGCACGCATGCGCATTCACAGGCGCTGTACAAGAAGCCGCCCTATAACGCGATGGCCGATTTCGCACCGGTTGGGCTTGTTACCGATTCACCGCGCATCCTGATCGCGCGCAAAGACCTGCCGGCGAACAATCTGCGCGAATTCATCGCCTACGCCAAGACGAATCACGCCAAGATGCAATTCGGCTCGGCAGGTGTCGGCTCCGGCACGCATCTGCCGTGCGCGATTCTCGTGAAGACACTTGGGGTCGAGATCACGCATATCCCGTATCGCGGTGCCGGGCCTGCGATGCAGGACTTGATCGGCGGTCGCATCGATTTCATGTGCGACACGATCCAGACCGGGGCGGCGCAGGCCAAAGCGCAGACGGTGAAAGGGATCGCGGTGATGGCGGAACGACGGGTCTCGATCATTCCAGAGCTGGCCACCACCGGCGAGCAGGGCTTGCCGGGCGCTGAGGCGAGCGTATGGAACGCATTTTTCCTGCCGAAGGGCACACCTGATGCGATCGTTCGTCGCATGAACAAGGCGATGAACGACATGCTGGACAACCCGGCGACCAGGAAACGACTGGAAGATCTTGGGCTTGAGATCGTGCCCGCCGCCAGGCGCACGCCCGAATTCCTCACCAAATTCCTGTCGGAGGAAATTGTGCGCTGGGGCAATGTGATCCGGTCGGCGGGGATTACGCCGGAGTAAATTGGCTCAATGCGCTTGTCAGTGTGGCCAATGCACCATCGGTAGTCCGGCGACCGGCGACTGAAAGTACGGAATGCGGGTGCCGCGCAGGCTGCCCAGATAAACAGTTCGGAGGTCAACCCCGCCGAAGGTGACGCTCGCCATCCAGGGCGCAATCGTCCCTTGGGTTGCGAACATCATTTCGCTGGTCAGCGTGCCGCGATCGGCGTGCGCCATGAACGCGGCGCTGGCAACCGGGTCGCCGTCATCGAGTAATACTTTGAGGTCGCCAGACGGGGTAAGCGCGATCAGGCGATCGACCATCACCAAGGTGCACCAAAGATTGCCGAACGAATCGAAGGCAATGCCATCAGGATAGCCACCGAGATGGCTCGGACCGAAGACCTCGCGGTTGGTGAGCGAACCATCGGCCTGTACCCGCATGCGCGTAATGTTGGGTCCGGTGGTCTCGACGATATAGATCCACTCTTCCTTGGCGTCCATGCGCACTTCATTGGTGAAGTAGAAACCCTCGGCGACGATGCGAATGCCTTTCTCATCGACCAGCGCGAGATAGCCATCTTTCACGCGCTTTGCGGCAGCCGCCGTCCAGGGATTTACCATCGTGGAGACCGTGAGCCAGATGCGATCCTTTGAATCGCGCAAGACGAAATTGACCTTGCCGATCGGCCTGCCATCGATGCGGTCATACAGCGTGCGGGTTTCGCCGGTGCGCGTCATGACCTCCAAGAGATCAGTGCCGAAGTTAGAAATAAGGATGTCCCCATTCTTGGCAAAGGCTAGTCCGTTCGGCAGCGTGCCCTGGGTAAAGCGCGATTCCAGATCGCCCGTGGCAGCGAATTTCTTTTCCAACTGCTGACTGATTAGCGCCTGGGTGCCACCGGGGCGGATACGCATCACACCGCCCCGGGCGTCGGCCGCCCACAGATCGCCATTGGGCTCGGCGAGAATGCATTCGGGACGCTGCAGGTCTTGCCCGATATAACGAATCGATACGCGATCGACGGTAAAGCCGTCGAGGGGATTGCTTGCTGCCATGATCACTCCTCAGTCATGCTGCGTTAAGGTGCGTCCAGTCACCTGGCCGTACCGTTCGGGTGCACTGGGTGACGCATCCCCGGCAGGTGGGTCTGACCCTGTTGCGAGCAGACGTGCACGAATACACTATTGATCGTTGAATCGCAATATACTAAACCCGTCGGCTCCCCGGGAGGAGGATGTGCAACCGGGAATCAACCACGCCACCCCGACTTTCAAAACGAGGAGAGATGTCAATGATTGCTACCCCATTTTTGCGAACGTCAGTGACCGCGTTAGTGATGTCGCTCGCGTCCTTGACGGCGACTGCCCAATCGACACTGCGAATCGGCATGACAGCCGCCGACATTCCGAAGACGTCGGGTCAGCCCGATCAAGGATTCGAGGGCAATCGCTTCACCGGCATTCCACTGTTTGATGCACTCACGCACTGGGATCTCTCGTCGGCCGACAAAGCAAGCGTGCTCATACCCGGCCTAGCAACCGATTGGCGCGTGACCGACGCCGACAAGTCGAAGTGGGTCTTTCGGCTGCGTCAAGGCGTGAAATTTCACGACGGTACGGACCTCAAGGCCGATGCGATCGTTTGGAATGTTGAGAAAGTATTGAACAAAGACGCACGCCATTTCGCGCCGGATCAGATTGGCGTCACGGTGTCTCGCATGCCGAACCTGGTATCGGCGCGCCGCATCGACGATTACACCGTCGAGCTCACCACCCGTGAACCCGATAGCTTCCTGCCGCTTAACCTGACCAATCTCTTCATCGCCTCACCCGCCCATTGGCAAAAAAAATATGATGCGCTGGGTTCTGTGAGCGATCCGGCTGAACGCGCCAAGCAGGCGTGGGCCGCGTTCGCTGCAGACCCGTCCGGTTCCGGTCCGTTCAAGATGGCGAAGTTCTCGCCGCGTGAGCGTGCGGAGTACACCAAAAACGACAATTACTGGGATGCGAAGCGAAAACCAAAGATCGACCGGGTCGTGCTGCTGCCGATGCCGGAAGCCAACTCACGTACAGCTGCGCTCCTCTCCGGACAAGTCGATTGGATCGAGAATCCGGCACCGGATGCGGTTGCCCAAATCAAGCAAAAAGGCTTCACGGTCTACACGAACGCCCAGCCGCATGTCTGGCCGTGGCAGTTCTCGTTCGCTGAAGGCTCGCCGTGGCTCGACAAGCGCGTGCGTCAGGCGGCCAATCTTTGCGTCAATCGCGAGGAATTGAAGCAGGCACTTGGCGGATTGATGGAGGTGCCAAAGGGCACAGTACCGCCTGGCCATCCGTGGTGGGGCAATCCGAAGTTCGAGATCAGGTACGACGTCAAGGCCGCCCAGGCGCTCATGAGTGAAGCGGGCTACTCGGCCGCGAAGCGTCTTAAAGTGAAGACGATCACGTCTGCCTCGGGTTCGGGCCAGATGCAGCCGGTGTCGATGAACGAGTTCGTGCAGCAGGCGCTGAAGGCGTGCTACTTCGATGTCGAGCTGGATGTCGTCGAATGGAACGCGCTCTTCACCAACTGGCGCGCGGGCGCCAAGGACCCGACATCGCGCGGCGCCCATGCCACCAATGTGACGTTCGCGGCGATGGATCCGTTCTTCGCGATGGTGCGATTCACCTCGACCAAGACCTTCCCGCCGGTGTCGAACAACTGGGGCTACTTTGGTAACGCCGAATTCGACGATCTCATCATGAAGGCCCGCACGTCGTTCGAGGACAAGGCGCGTGATGCGGCATTGGCTCGCTTGCATGCACGCATCGTCGAGGAGGCGCCGTTCCTGTGGGTCGCGCATGACGTCGGCCCGCGCGCCATGAGCGCGAAAGTAAAAGGCGTCGTACAACCGAAGAGCTGGTTCATCGATATCGCGACGATGAGCATGTAATCGGGACGGTATCGTGCGCGCGGTCGGCCCGCCTGGGCGGCAGCGCTGAACGGCCACCTGCATGGTTCTTTATGCGCTGAAGCGCGTCGTCTTTACGCTCCCCATCCTCCTTGGCGTAGCGATCGTCTGCTTCGCGCTAGTGCATCTGGCGCCGGGCGACCCGCTGGTGTCGGTGCTGCCGCCGGATGCGACGCAATCGCTCAAGGAACAGATGATGGCGCTGTACGGGTTCGATCGCCCGTATTACGAGCAGTTCGCGCGCTGGATTGCCCGCGTCGTGCAAGGCGATCTCGGCACCTCGATCCGCACCGGTCGTCCGGTCGTGCTCGAGGTATCGAAAGCGATCGGCAACACCTTCATGCTCGCTGCGGTGGCGACGGTGATCGGCTTCATGCTCGGTACGCTGTTCGGATTTGTGGCCGGCTACTTCCGTGATACCTGGCTCGATAAGACGGCCTCCGCGTTGTCGGTGTTCGGGGTGTCGGTGCCGCACTATTGGCTTGGCATGGTGCTCGTGATCATCTTTGCGGCGACGCTCGGTTGGTTGCCGCCTACCGGTGCCGGGCCGGGTGGCTCGGAAGACTGGAAATGGAACTGGGAGCATGTGCGCCATCTCGTGCTGCCGGCGGTGACGATGTCAGTGATTCCAATGGGTATCATCGCGCGCACCGTGCGCGCGTTGGTGGCCGAGACCTTGAGCCAGGAATTCATCGTGGGCCTCCGCGCCAAGGGACTCAGTGAATTTGGCGTGTTCCAGCATGTCGTGAAGAACGCTGCACCGACCGCGCTCGCGGTGATGGGCATCCAACTTGGCTATCTGCTGGGCGGATCGATCCTGATTGAAACGGTGTTCGCCTGGCCGGGCTCCGGGCTCTTGCTCAATGATGCGATCTTCCAGCGCGATCTGCCGCTCCTGCAGGGCACGATCCTCGTGCTCGCGCTGTTCTTCGTCGTGTTGAACCTCGCGGTCGATGTTATGCAGACCGCGCTCGATCCTCGCATTCAGCGCACCTAGACGACGATGTTTCTCGCCACGTCTACAAAGTTACTCGAGCCGATTCTCCACTCGCCCGGCTATTGGCGGACGGTATGGACGCGCTTTCGCCGCGATCCGGTCGCGATCGGTGCGGGCGTTGTGGTGCTGGCACTGATCTTAATGGCGATCTTCGCACCGTTGATTGCGCCGCAGGATCCATACCAAGGCATGTCGCTGCGCAGGCTCCGCCCGCCCGGCACGCCGGGTTATCTTCTTGGTACCGACGAACTGGGCCGTGACATGCTCACTCGCCTCATTTACGGCGCGCGCATCTCGCTCTTTATGGGTGTCACACCGGTGTTTGTCGCGTTGTTTCTTGGCACGACCATTGGGGTCGTGGCGGGTTATCTGGGTGGCTGGACCAACACCATTTTGATGCGCACCGTCGATGTCTTCTTTGCCTTTCCTTCCGTGCTGCTCGCGGTGGCGATGGCCGGTGCGTTAGGCGCGGGCATCGGGAATGGCTTGATTGCGCTCACGCTGGTGTTCATTCCGCCGATCGCACGGGTGGCGGAAAGCGTTACGACCGGGGTCCGAACGCGCGACTTCGTCGAAGCCGCACGGGCGAGTGGTGCAGGCGCGTTCCTCATCATCCGCAAACACGTCCTCGGCAATGTGATGGGGCCCATCTTTGTCTATGCGATGAGCCTCATCGCGGTGTCGATGATTCTCGCCTCCGGTCTCTCGTTTCTAGGGCTTGGCGTGAAGCCGCCCGAACCCGATTGGGGTCTCATGCTTAACACCTTGCGCACGGCCATGTACACGCAGCCGCTTCTTTGCGCGCTGCCCGGTGTGATGATCTTCATCACGTCGATTTCGTTCAACTTACTGACTGATGGATTACGGTCAGCGATGGACGTGAAAAGCTAAGACTATGCCTCCTATCCAGATAAAAATGGAGCCCGCGAAAGCATCGCCCCTTCTGCAAATCACTGGCCTCAAGAAGCATTTTCCGGTGAAGACCGGGCTCTTTGGTCGCCCGAGCAGTTCGGTCTACGCCGTTGACGACATCGCGTTTGACGTTCACGCCGGCGAGACGTTGGGCATCGTGGGTGAGTCCGGTTGCGGTAAATCGACGACGGCACGCCTCTTGATGGGGCTCATTCCGCCGACCGCAGGCACCGTACGCTTCGACGGGAAGATCGTCGGATCGCCAGCGCTGCCGCTCAAGGAATTTCATCGGCAAGTGCAGATGGTGTTCCAGGACAGCTACGCTTCCCTCAATCCGCGGCTGACAGTAGAGGAATCGATTGCATTTGGTCCGACCGTGCACGGCGTGTCAAGGCGTGAGGCGATTGCACGGGCGCGCTCGCTGCTGGATCGGGTAGGCCTGGATCCGATTCGTTTCGCCGGACGTTTCCCACATGAGTTGTCGGGCGGGCAGCGCCAGCGCGTCAACATCGCGCGTGCGCTCGCCCTCGAACCGCGCATCCTGCTGTTGGACGAGGCCGTTTCCGCGCTCGACAAGTCGGTCGAGGCGCAGGTGCTCAACCTGCTACTCGATCTGAAAGATGCATTTGGGTTGACGTATCTCTTTATCAGTCATGATCTGGAAGTCGTGCGCTTCATGGCGACCCGCGTGCTGGTGATGTATCTAGGCAAGGTTGCCGAACTTGGCCCGACCGAAGCGCTCTACACCAAGAGCCGTCATCCGTATACGAGTGCATTGTTAGGTTCGCTTCTTTCGATGGATCCCGATCAGCGCACGGAGCGGGCACCGCTCGCGGGCGATCCACCGAATCCAATTGATCCGCCGCCGGGTTGCCGCTTCCATACGCGCTGCGCGTTCGCCGAAGCGGTGTGCTCACTGCACGAGCCCGTGTTGCATGCTGCCGGGGCCAGTCATGCTGCAGCTTGCCATATGGTGCCGCCAAATGGTGAACACTCAAAGTCTGGCATGGCCATGAAGGCTGTTTCGTGATGGACGAACCTATTCTCGAAATCGAAGACCTGCGTGTCACGTTTACCGGCGGTGCGAAACCGGTGCGCGCCGTCGATGGCGTGGATCTTTCGTTGCGTCGTGGCGAAGTGGTCGCGCTGCTTGGCGAATCGGGCTCGGGCAAGAGCGTCACGCTTCGCTCGGTCCTGCGCCTGCATCAGGAGAACAAAACCAAGATTGAGGGGCGGATTACCGCGGCCGGTATCGATGTCATGGCACTGCAGGGCGCGGCGCTGGCAGATTTTCGCGGCAAGCACGTGTCGATGATTTTTCAGGAGCCGATGCTTGTCTTGGATCCGGTCTATTCAGTCGGGCAGCAGATCATCGAGGCCATCTGCAAGCATGAAAATATTGCCGCGGATGAAGCACGCAAGCGCGTATTGCATCTGTTTGAGCGGGTACGCATTCCAAGCCCGGAACGGCGGCTCGCTGCTTATCCGCATGAAATGTCGGGCGGTATGCGCCAGCGCGCCATGATTGCGCTGGCGTTATCGTGTCACCCGAAGATTCTATTGGCCGATGAGCCGACCACCGCACTCGATGCGACCGTGCAGGTGCAGATCCTGCTGCTCCTTCGTGAGTTGCAGCGTGAGCTTGGTCTTTCAATGATCTTCGTCACGCATGACATCAGTGTCGGGGTCGAAGTCGCCGATCGCATCGCCGTCATGTACGCTGGGCGCATCGTGGAGATCGGCAGCGTACGCGATGTCATCCGCGCGCCAAGGCATCCCTATACGATCGGCTTGCTGTCGACGCGGGCGCATGGCGGACGCTTGACCGGCAACCGGCTGCCGGCGATTGCGGGCAGTCCGCCCGATTTGGCGAACTTGCCGCCCGGCTGTGCCTTCGCGCCGCGCTGCGGACTGGCAAGCAGTCAGTGTGCCGCTTCGACGCCGCCTGCCCTCAGCGTCAAAGAGGGGCAGATCGTGCGCTGTTTTCGGGTCGACGCGACCGCAAAGGTGTCTGCATGAGAAGTTCCGCGTGGGAGCGCATGGAGGACATCCGGTGCCGGTAATTCTCGCCATCAATCCGAATACCACTGCCGCCATTACCGATTTGGTGGCAGCTCACCTGCAGCGTGCCGTGGGTCCGGACGTGCAATGGCGGCCGGTGACCGGTCGTTTCGGCGCGCGCTATATCTCGGCCGAAGCGAGCTATACGATCGCCGGGCATGCGGCGCTCGAGGTCTATGCAATGAACGCGCAAGGGGTGGATGCTGTTCTGCTTGCATGCTTTGGTGATCCGGGTCTTTTCGCGCTGCGCGAAATTGCGCCAGTGCCGGTTATCGGTCTTGCCGAAGCTTCGATGAACGAAGCGGCTCAAAGCGCATCGCGCTTCTCCATCGTGACGGGTGGGCCGCGCTGGGCGCCGATGCTCTATCGATTGGCCGAATCGCTCGGGTTTGCGGAATCATTGGTCAGCGTGCGAACGCTTGCGCTGACCGGCGTACAGATTGCCGCTGATCCGGACGCCGCCATCGATCAACTCGCGGACGAATGTCGTAAAGCGGGGGAGTTGGATGGTGTCGGGGCAGTGATACTGGGCGGTGCTGGATTGGCGGGATTGGCGGCGCGGGTGCAGCCGCATGTCGACGTTCGGCTCATCGACAATATCATCGTCGGGGCGCGGCATGCCGAACGTCTTGCGCGGGGCGCCCCCCGCCATTACGAGCGCATGCCGCTCGGTGCTGCAACCCCCGCAACAGGCATTGATCCAACGCTCGCCCTGTTCTTGCGCGATTAAGTGGGCGTGGAGAGCATCAGTCGGACCGATTACCCGCGATGGATATGACGCGCGCCGTTGCCTTAGCCGTGTTGGGGGCAGGCGTATTGATGGTGTCGACCGCGTCGATCCTCATTCGCTTTGCGATGGCCGAAGGGCTCCCCGCTATTTCGGTTGCAGCGCTCCGGCTCGCCATTGCAGCGATCATTCTTCTTCCCGTGGTGCTGGCGACGCGACGTGACGAATTATCACGACTGACGCGGCGCGATTGGGGGCTCGCCATTGGCGCCGGCGCCTTCTTGGCGATGCATTTCGCGTCCTGGATTCTCTCGCTTGAATACACCTCGGTTTCCTCGAGCGTCGCATTGGTCACGACAAACCCGATCTGGATTGGGCTTGGTGGATGGTTGTTGCTCCGCGAACGGCCGTCATTTTGCATGGTGATCGCCATCGGCATGGCGCTTGCCGGAAGCGCCGCCGTTTTTCTAGCGGATGAGAACATTGCAACGACCTTCGCACCCAACCCGGCGCTGGGTAACGCGCTCGCTGTGATCGGATCGCTCGCGATGTGCGGATATTTGTTGATCGGTCGCCGATTGCGCGCCGGTATGACGTTGCTGGCCTATATTGGTGTCGTCTATGGCGTTGCGGCGATTTGCCTGATGGCGACCGCGGCGTTGCTGTCGGCACCGCTCGTAAAGATTGGTGCGATGGCGTGGATCGTCGTGATAGCGCTGGCCGTCGGACCGCAGCTACTGGGTCACAGCGCCTTCAATTGGTCGTTGAAATTCTTTCCTGCGACGGTGGTGGCGATGGCCATTCTCGGTGAGCCGATCGGTTCGACGATCTTCGCCTGGTGGCTGCTCGGCGAAGAAGTGGGTGTCGTCAAACTCGGCGGGATGGTCATGCTGTTCGTGGGCATTGTCATTGCCGCGCGGAGCGATCGCGGGCACTGAAAGCGAACACCCTTCATGTTTCACTCGCATTGCGTGTGAAGCTACCCCTCACTCAACAACGCCGCATTCCCGCCAATAGCCGTGGTGTTGATTGTGAGCGTGCGTTCAGTCGCGAAGCGAGTGAGGTAGTGCGGGCCGCCCGCCTTGGGGCCGGTCCCCGAGAGGCCTTCGCCGCCGAACGGTTGGACGCCCACGACCGCGCCGATCATGTTGCGATTCACGTAGGTGTTGCCCGCATGCAGAAGGCTGGTGACCTCATCGATAAATCGATCGATCCGGCTGGCAATACCAAGCGTTAGTCCAAAGCCGGTGTCAGCCAGTTTTTGCAGTAGGGCGGGGAGATCGTCCGGTTCATAGCGAACGACATGGAGGATCGGCCCAAACACCTCGCGGTCAGGGAGCGCATCGATCGGTATTTCGAACGCGACCGGCGGAAAATAGAATCCACGCAGTGTGCTCGCTTGGGTGGGGATTTCGTCGATTTGTATGCCAAGCGCTGCAATCTTCGCCCGATAATGGGCGAGCACCGACAGTGCATGCGGATCGATCACCGGTCCGACATCGGTATCGGGTTGTCCGGGATCACTGAGTTTCAATTGTCGCATGGCACCGCTTAGCATTTCGATGGTCCGCTCGGCCGTCGAAGCCTGCAGCGCGAGGATGCGCAATGCAGAGTAGCGTTGCCCCGCACTTTGGAAGGTTGAGGTGATCGCATCGGCAACCACTTGTTCAGGTAACGCGGAGGAATCCACAATCATGGCGTTGAGCCCGCCGGTCTCGGCGATGAGCGGGACGATCTCGCTATTGCGTGCTGCGAGCGTGCGATTGATGCTTTGTGCAACGGATACCGATCCGATAAATGCGACACCGGCAATACGCGGATCGGCGACGAGCGGTGCGCCGACCGCTTCACCGGTGCCAAGGGCGAGCGCCAATGCGTCCTGGGGGATCCCCGCGCGGTGGAAGAACTCGATCATGTGTTTTGCGATCAAAGGCGTCTGTTCCGCGGGCTTGGCAATCACCGTATTACCGGCGGCCAATGCGGCGGCGATCTGACCGGTAAAAATGGCCAGCGGGAAATTCCACGGACTGATGCAGGCGAACACGCCACGCCCATGCCATGAGAGCGTGTTGCGCTCACCGGTTGGCCCGGATAAGACCGCTTGTGCGCCAAAGAGCCGCCGGGATTCGACCGCGTAGTAGCGGAGAAAATAGACTGCCTCGCGAATTTCCGCGACGGCATCGCCATAGGTCTTGCCCGCCTCACGTACCAGGAGGGAAACCAACTCCAACCAATGGTCTTCGACGTGCCGGGAGGTCCGCTCCAGCAGACTCGCGCGGGCGTCGGCGGGTTGGCTTGCCCAGCTCTTGAGGGCCGCCTGGGCGCCGGCGATCATGCTGTTCAGCTCTTCTTGCGTGCTAGGCAAGTAGGTGCCGACTGTATATTCGATATTGGACGGCTCGTGAATGACGACCGCCGGTGGCGCGGGTTTTTCTATCAGCGATGCCTTGCGGTCTTCCACTATGCGGCTGCGAATTTCGGCGAGCACCGCTTCATCGGCGAGGTCCCCGCCCTGGGAATTGCGCCGATCCGCAAAGATATTGGCCGGCAGCGGCACCCGGGGATTACTCGTGTAGGGCCGGGTCAGACGGGCGCGCGGATTGACAACCAACTGCTCAAGAGGCACCTTCGCGTCGGTAATCTGGTGAACGAAGGAACTGTTGGCGCCATTTTCCAGCATGCGGCGCACCAGATACGCCAGCAGATCGCGATGGCTGCCAATCGGGGCGTACACCCGCACCGGCGTGCGCCTGGCGGCATCGGCCATCAACGATTCGTAGAGCGTATCGCCCATGCCTTGCAGTTTTTGGAATTCAAAATCGCTGATGCCATGTACGTCTCGCGCCAGATGCAACACCGCGGCAACCGTATGGCAGTTGTGCGTGGCAAAGGCCGGGTAGATCTGTTTGGGCGCGCTCAACAATCGATGTGCACAGGCGAGATAAGAAAGATCGGTGGCGGCTTTTTGGGTGAAGACCGGATAATCGGCCAGTCCCTGTGCCTGCGCGTGCTTGATTTCGGTATCCCAGTACGCGCCTTTGACCAGTCGCACCGGAATGCGTCGATCGCTCCGCTTTGACAGAGAAATCAACCATTCGCAGACGCTGTACGCACGCTTCGAATAGCTCTGCACGGCGATGCCAAGGCCATCCCAATCGGCGAGCGACGGATCGCAAGCAATCGTCTCGAATAGCTCCAGCGTGGGGATGAGACGGTCGGATTCCTCCGCGTCAATCGTAAGCGGTACGCCGCCAGCTTTGGCGGCGACTGTGAGGCTTTTCAAACGCGGCAGCAACTCGGCGAGGATACGATCACGCTTGGCCGGCTCGAAACGGGGATGCAACGCGGAGAGTTTGACCGAAATGCCCGCCCGTTCAAACGGTGGGCGCTCCGAGAAACCGCCGCCCACCGCAGCAATCGCCTTGCGATAGGCCTCCAGGTAGCGCTCTGCATCGGCATCGGTCTTGGCCGCTTCGCCCAGCATGTCATAGGAAAAACGAAATCCGGCGGCTTCCATGGCAGGCGCCTTGGCGACCGCGTCTTCGATGCGTTCGGCAGTGATGAATTGGACCGCCATGATGCGCATCGCTTGCCGCACTGCCGTGCGGGCGACCGGTTCGCCGAGACGTTTGACTGCACTGGCGAGCGACGATCCGATGCCGCCGCGCCCTTCGGCGCGCCAATCATACAGCCGACCGGTGAACATGAGGCCCCAGGTCGCAGCATTGAGCAGAAAGCTTTCATCCGTTTCTTGCGGGGATCAATCCGTACCGGCCAATTTGTCGGCTAACAACC
Source organism: Betaproteobacteria bacterium (assembly GCA_009693235.1). Lineage (GTDB taxonomy): Bacteria > Pseudomonadota > Gammaproteobacteria > Burkholderiales > SG8-39 > SHXR01. The sequence continues at coordinate 69,631 of SHXR01000003.1, forward strand.
GATCGGCGGTGGGGGTATCAGGAATGCGCAGCAACGATTCAGCGAGGCACATAAGAGCAATGCCTTCCCGCGTTGCCAGGCCAAAATGACCAAGAAACGCCTCTGCCGAAAGACCTGATGGCCGGTAATTGCGGACCGCCTCGGCCAATGCGAGGGCCTCACGCTCAATCACCCGTTCGGTGATGGCGTCGAACGGCACGATCGCGCCCATACGCTCAACGACTTCCGCCTCGGTCGCGTGCCGCGCGATTTCTCGCAATGAGGACTGAGTGAGTTCTGGCGAGGCGCCCATTGATCTGCTGTCTTGGTTCGAAAATGCGTGTGGCCCGTGGTCGATGCGCGGTGGCCAATCGTTGCCAACTTTCAAGAATCCGCATTCTCGAAGACGCGCGCTCCGACATCGGGGCGCGGAACAGTGCACGCTAATCCCCATACCGTAACATCCCCGGCTCACCATGCCTCGTCTAACGAGTGACGATGCGTTGACAATTGCCCCGAATTGACGGCAGCCGGGGCGCGCTATCGCAATGCTGATGCGGTGGCTATGGAATCACCGAACAAGAGGGCTCGCGCCCTCGTAGCAGCCTGGAAAGTATGATCATGCTGATTACGCTAGATCGCTGAATCAGCGTTTCCCTACGTGTCACCCACCAACCATTTGGGAATATCGGCGAGGCCATTCGCTATGCGATCAGGGCGGCCGGTACCACGCCATGCGGCGCCCGACCGGTTGAGCCAAACGGCTTTCATGCCGGCGGCGAGGGCGCCTTCAACATCGAGTAGTGGATCATCACCAATGTGCAGAACTTCGGCCGGTACGTAGCCAAGCCGCTCGCATGCAGCATGAAAAATCCGCGCATCCGGTTTGCTGATGCCAATTTCAGCGGCGGACACGGCGCCCACAAAATGGTGACCAAGACCGGTGCGGTGAATGTCGGCGGTGCCGTTCGACAAGGCAAGGATCGGGTACCTGGCGCCAAGGGCGATGAGCGCGGGGATCGCATCGGCAAACAATTCAACCTCTTGTCGCGCGGCATCAAACACTGCATAAGCTTCATGGGCCTTGGCGGGGTCGTCGCCCACTGCATGCAACGCGTGCGCGATCGCGGTGCGCCGTACATGTCCCATGTCGCTCTGGCGATGCGGTTCGATTTGCGTAATGATTTCATCGCGCAGTGCGCGCATGACAGGCGGTGGAAATCGCTCGGCAACCACTGGTGCATTGGCCCGCATCCAAGCGACGAGCGCGGCTTCCGCTTTCGCAATGACGGGCGCGACCGGCCATAAGGTTTCGTCGAGATCGATGGTGATGGCGCGAATCATGCCGAGGGGTCCTCGGGCGGCACGGTGGCGATCCAGCCTTCAAGCGGATCGATGACCGGTGGCATGCCGAAATAATCGTCGGCGCGACGCAGTGACCACGCAGCTTGTAACGCAGCGAGCACCGCATCGAGGTGATCGCCGCTTGCATCGTCGGTGAGCTTGGTCTGTATGGTTCGATCTGTGGTGAGGCGAAAACAGAAGGGGCCGCCATCTTGCATCAGAATATCCACCATTGATTTGCGTGCTTCCAGCCGCGCCGGTGTTTGCTTGACCCGATCATCCGATTTGTACGACGCGTTGGTCATCTTGCGGGCCGCGTAGCCGGGGTAGGCCTCGACGGCGATGCGCTCCGTGTCACCTGCGTGGAGGCCCGGTATCGAAACGCCCGCGGTGAGCAAACGCGGCGCGGTCGCAAGAAACATCAAGCCCACCGGGGGATTGACCAGCTTGAGCGGGCTGTGCGAACCGGCCGGCCGATCGGTGGCGCGGTGTGCATAGCGATTGCCCATCGGGCGACTCTCGCGATAGCGATCCAACGCGGCACGAAATGCCGTTTTACCGATGGCCGCGCAATACCTGACCAGTGCGTCCCATTGCAGCGGCCAACCGAGATCGCGCACGGCTTCGCGCGGCAAGCCAAACGGCGCATCGATGCCGGCGATCCATGGCCCGGGTCGGCGAAGCACCCGCTCGAAAGCGGCGAAATCCTCTGCACATTCGATGGCTTCGAGCACGAATGCATCGGATTGCAGGTGTCCCACCGCGACCGTGATGGGCTTACCGGGGCGTGGTGCGGAGGTGAAGTCCACACCCAGCACCGTGAATCGCTGCGCACACACCGACGAGCAACCTCTGGGCTTGCGGTCAGTCGATCTGCGCGCCGGAATCCTTGACGATCTTGGCCCACTTTGGCAGTTCTTCTTTGACGAGCGTGGCGAACGCTTCAGGCGTACTGCTCATGACCTCGGCCCCTTGCTGCGCGAGTTTGTCTTGCAGATCTTTCGCATTGAGCGCCTTCACCGTTTCGATATGGATACGGCTGATCAATGCCTTGGGCGTGCCGGCCGGCGCGAACAGGCCATACCACGGCGTGGTGCCAAAGCCAGGCAGCGTCTCGCTCATCGCCGGCACGTCAGGCAGAAAGCGGGTCCGCTTTTCGTTGGCGACGCCAAGCAGCGTCATCTTGCCTGCTTTCACGAACGCAATGACCGAGGGCATGCTTTGAAACGCAATCGGCACACGGCCTGCCATCAAATCCGTCGCCGAAGCCGAAGCGCCCTTGTAGGGAATGTGCAGGAGATTGATGCCGGCCTGGCTTTTTAGCATCTCGCCAAGCAAATGGTTAGGCGTTCCGTTACCCGCTGATGCATAGGCGATCTCACCTGGCTTCGCTTTGGCGAGGTCGATGAGTTCCTTCACATTCTTCGCGGGAAACGACGGATTCGCCACCAAGAGATACGCCGATGTTGCGACCGGTGTGATCGCGTCAAAATCCTTGATCGGATCGAAGCCCGGATTCTTGTAGAGCGCCGGATTGGTGGTGTGCGCGCTATTGACCGTGAGGAGCAGCGTGTAGCCATCGCGCGGTGCGCGGGCGACCAAGGCAGTGCCAATGTTGCCGCCTGCACCGGGCCGGTTCTCCACCGCGAATTGCTGGCCGAGCTGCTCGGTGAGTTTCTGCGCGACGAGGCGGGCAATCGCATCATTGGCACCGCCCGGTGTCTGAGGAACGACTACGGTAACGGGTTTGACCGGATATTTGTCGTTGGCGATGGCGGGCGCGCTGAGTGCGCCAGCAAGGCCGATCAAAGTAAGAAGCAAGGTTCGCATACACTCTCCAGGTTCGGGTGCGTGAGCTTACAGGGCGGGTAGCCGGCGTCGGCGCACGCCATTATCGATGAACAGGCGGAGTTTCTATCATACTGAGGACCGGCGCTGAACATCTCGAACGGCTGCGCGATGGCCGTACCGTCTACATCGGCGGCGAGCGGGTGACCGATGTGACCATCCATCCGGCGTTTCGCAACGCGGCGCGCTCGATTGCCGATCTCTACGATATGAAGGCCGATCCGGCCAATCGCGAGGAGATGACCTTCGTCGAGAATGGTCGCCGTTACAGCGGATACTTTCTTCGCGCCCGCAACAAAGACGATCTGGCGCAGCGGACCGCAGTGCATCGACGCATCGCCGATTTGAGTTACGGCATGTTTGGGCGCTCGCCCGATCACGTCGGCAGCTTCGTGACCGGCATGTCGACCAATGCCGGAGTCTTTGGCCAGTATGCGGACAACCTGCTTCGCTACTACGAATTCATGCGAGCCAACGATGTCTACGCTTGTTATGCGGTGATTCCGCCGCAAGCGGCCCGCAATCCGGAGTTCTATCAGCGCCAGAATCTGCCGATTCCAACCCTGAGAGTGGTCAAAGAAGAGGATGACGGGCTGGTTGTCTCCGGGATGAAAATGCTCGCGACCGGCGCGGTGTTCGCCGATGAGATTTGGATCGGCAATCTTATTCCCCTGGCGCCCACGCAACTCGCCGAATCGATCACCTGCGCGGTGCCGTGCAACGCCAAGGGCCTTACGCTGTGGTCGCGAAAATCCTTCGAGCGAACGGCCGCGAGCGAATTCGAAAGCCCGCTCACCTACCGCTTCGACGAAACCGATTCCATGGTGATGTGTGACAACGTGAAGGTGCCCTGGGAGCGTGTATTCGTGCACAACGATGCGATCCTAGCCCGCGACATCTACATCAAGACGCCCGCGCACTGCTATGGCAACCATCAATCGAATGTCCGTTTTCATTCGAAGATGCAATTGATGGTGGGCCTCGCCAGTAAAGTGACGCAGGCGTCCGGCGCCGATCAGATTCCTGCGGTGCGCGAAACGCTCGGCCGACTTGCCGCGCTGGAAGCGATGTTAGGGGCGTGCATCGCCGGTCAAACCCAGGATGCCGAGGATTGGCCGGATGGCTACAAGACCTTCAACCGTCGCTATATGTACGCCGGCCTCAATTTCTGCACCGAAGGACATTCCGCGCTGATCGATTGCCTGCGGGAGTTGTGCGGCGGTGGTGTCTTTCAAATGCCGGCTGACATCAGCGTCATGCATGATGAAAGGCTGCGAGCGGATTTCGAGCGGTTTTGGCAGACCCCGCAAATGGGCGCGGTGGACCGCATGAAGCTGTTCAAACTCGCCTGGGATATGGTCGGCTCGGAATTTGCCGGACGCCATCAGCAATACGAAAAATTCTATGCCGGTGCGTCGTTCATCATTCGCAACCACAGTTTCCGCGAGGCGCCCTGGGATCATTATCACAAGGTGGTGGACGACCTGCTGGGTAGCTATGGCGTTCCACCGGCATCAGATTTGGAACGCGGTTAGCGATGGGACGGTAGGGATGGCGAAGGTGATCGGTTTTGCGCTTGGAATTTGGTTTGCAATGCACGGCGCACTCCTGTTCGCGCAGCCGGGCACGATACCTCTGCCCGACGATCCGATTGCCACCATCTATCCGCACGAGCGCATCAACGTCGCAGGCCTCGCGCGTGCGTATCGACTGGTCGTGCCGGCCACTGTCGCGGCCGGAAAAATCGCGCCGCTGGTCTTTGCGTTTCACGGGCTGAGTGATTCGAAGGACCGATTCGCGCAGTATTCGCGCCTCGACGATCTGGCGCGCCATCAGGGCTTCGTCCTCGTCTATCCCAATGCCAAGGCGATGTTTTGGCCGTTGACCGTGGAATGGGCGCGCGAAGATTTCGCGTTTTTCGATGCACTATACGCACAGGTGACGCTCACCTACAACATCGATCCACACCGCGTGTATCTGATCGGCAATTCAAATGGCGCGTACTTCAGCCACTTGCTGGCATCGCATCGGTCGGAGCGTATTGCAGCCATTGCGGTGCATTCGGGCGGACTTGGCATCGTTGTGCCCGGCGCCACGCAGAGCGCCAACAAATACGCCGTGTTCGCGGTCCATGGCACGATCGATCCGGTGGTGCCGGTGGCGGAAAGCCGCAAGGTCCGGCAGGCCTATGAAGCGGCCGGACATGTCGTCGAATATCTCGAAATCGCCGGCCACGATCATCGGTGGGCCGGGCATGTCGATGTCAATGGGCGGATCTGGAAGTTTCTATTCGCCCATGCGCGGCGCTAAGCGATTGCGCGCGATCAGGCTTCCGCTTCGACCGATCGTGCAGCGCGTTTGCGCTCGTGCGCGAGCAGATGGCGCTTGCGCATGCGAATCGATTTCGGCGTGACTTCGACGAGTTCGTCGTCCTGAATGAACTCGACCGCGTATTCAAGGCTCATCTGCACCGGTGGCGTGAGAACGATGTGCTCGTCTTTGCCTGAGGCGCGGACGTTGGTGAGTTTCTTTTCCTTGATGGGATTGACCACGAGATCCGAATCGCGACTGTGGATGCCGACGATCATGCCCTCGTACAGGCGCTCACCGGGCGAAACGAATAGCCGGCCGCGATCCTGCAGGAACCAGAGCGCGTAGGCGACCGCTTCGCCTTGATCCTGCGAGACCAACACGCCATTGGCGCGTCCGGGCAGATCGCCTTTCCAAGCGTCGTAGGAATCGAACAGATGGCTCATGACGCCGGTGCCGCGCGTGACGTTGAGGAATTCGTTCTGAAAACCGATCAGGCCGCGCGCAGGAATGCGATATTCGAGGCGCACGCGTCCTTTGCCGTCTGGCACCATGTCAACCAGATCACCGCGCCGATCACCGAGCGATTCCATGACGGCACCCTGATGTGGCTGCTCAACATCAAGTGTGAGCGATTCATAGGGCTCGCTCAACGCGCCATCGATCGTGCGGGTAATGACGCGCGGACGCCCCACCGCCAGCTCGTAGCCTTCGCGGCGCATGCTCTCGATGAGAATGGTGAGATGCAGCTCGCCCCGCCCGGAGACGCGAAACACATCGGCATCGGCGGTTTCTTCGACTCGCAAGGCAACGTTGGTATGCAGCTCACGGAACAGGCGATCGCGAATCTGCCTACTCGTTACAAACTTACCTTCCGTCCCGGCATAGGGAGAGCTATTGACCTGGAAGCTCATCGTGAGCGTCGGTTCGTCGATGGCGAGTGGCGGCAATCCTTCTGGGCGTTCCACGGCTGCCACGGTGTTGCCGATCTCGATGCCTTCAAGGCCGGTGATCAATGCGATATCGCCCGCCGACGACTCTTCGACCTGCGCCCGCTCAAGCCCCTTCATCGTATAGACCAAGCCGACGCGGCCTTTGTTGAGGACCTTGTCGCCATGCATGACCACCACCTCGGAGCCGGGACGAACGCGTCCACGACGAATCCGACCGACCGCGATCCGGCCGACATAGTTTGAATAATTCAGCGCACTCACCTGAAACTGCAACGGCCCGTCGGCACCCTCATCGGCAGGCGCGGGCACCCGTTCGAGAATGGTGTCGAGCAGCGCCTTCATATCGGGTTCACGCGTACCGGGCTTGTTGGAGGCCCAACCTTCCAATGCAGAGGCAAATACCACCGCGAAGTCGAGTTGCTGCTCGCTCGCATCGAGATTGGCAAACAGATCGAAGGTGCGGTCGATCACCCAGTCCGGACGGGCATTCAACCGATCCACCTTGTTGATGACGACGATGGGCGAGAGTCCCTGTGCGAGGGCTTTCTTGGTCACGAAGCGCGTTTGCGGCATCGGGCCTTCCACCGCATCGACCAGCAGCAGCACGCCATCGACCATGCCCAACACGCGTTCGACTTCACCGCCGAAATCGCGATGGCCAGGCGTGTCGACGATGTTGATCCGCACGCCAGCATGTTCAATTGCGCAGTTCTTGGCGAGGATGGTGATGCCGCGTTCTTTTTCCAGATCGTTGGAATCCATCACGCGCTCGACCACCCGTTCATGGGCGGCGAAGGTGCCGGTCTGTTGCAGGAGCTTATCGACGAGCGTGGTTTTGCCGTGATCGACGTGCGCGATGATGGCGATATTGCGAATGAGACGAGACATGCGAGACCCAGGAGGCGAGGGGAAGCTGCGGACCTCGATGGAATGCGGCGGGCACACGGCGAGGGAGGCCGGCATTATACGTAGGAGAGGGACCACTGAACACAGAAACAGGTGAATTCGGATGAAAATACTTTGCATACTCTGCCCTCGACGCCGCTGGCACGCAAAATATCCCCAATTTCGACGGCGGTCACGCCAAAATGACCACCATGCATACCTTTCCGACGCTTTTTATTTCACACGGTTCACCCATGATGGCGGTCGATCCGGGGCAGACCGGCGCCATGTTGCAGCGATTGGCGACCCAATTGGGTAAGCCGCGGGCCATCGTGATGGTGTCCGCCCATCACATGACCTTGATGCCGGAGGTTGGGATGGCGCTACGTCCAGCGACGATTTACGATTTTTCCGGCTTTCCCGAGGCGCTCTATCAGATCAACTACCCGGCCAGGGGCGCCGCCGATATCGGCGAGTGGATCTTGCAGCTGCTAAGCGATGCGGGCATCGCCGCCCGCCCGAATCCGCAGCGGGGCCTTGATCACGGCGCCTGGTCGCCAATGCTGCACATGTACCCGGACGCCGACATACCGATCGTCCCGTTATCCATCCAACCGCGGATGGATGCACGTCATCATTTTACAATGGGTCGTGCGATCGCGGCCCTGCGCAGCGAAGGCGTTCTCGTCATTGGTTCTGGCAATCTCACCCACAACCTGCGTGACATTTCTCGGAGGGAACGGGACGGCCCAACAACGCCGTATGTGGCCGAATTCCAAGCGTGGTTTGCCCAGCAGCTCGCGATGTGCGACATCGATGCGCTCCTTGATTGGGAGCGCAGTGCTCCGCATGGTCGTCGGGCGCATCCCGCCGATGACCATCTCCTGCCGATTTTCGTCGCCCTTGGTGCAGGCGGTGATGGCGCGGCGACGAGGCGCTTGCATGAGGACGTCAATTACGGCGTGCTCGCCATGGATGCCTACGCATTTGGCGATACCGGCGCTGCGCTGGAGCAATTTAGTTAGGGAAACGCGAGGGGGCGAGCCCCCTTGTTCAGTGGTTCCTTAGCGACGTGAGGCGGCTTTAACGCGGATTGATGGCCCGCTCGACACTTTCCAACAGCTTCACAAACGCTTCTTCAAATTGCCGCACGCCGTCTTTCAGCAATCCCGCCGTGACGGATTCAAGAGAAATTCCGAGCGTGCTGAGATCGCTGAGTGCTTGGTGCGCGGCGGCCATATTTTCATTCAGGCTTGCACGCACTGCGCCGTGATCGCGAAAGGCGTTCAAGGTGGCAGGCGGCAGCGTGTTGACAGTGTCCGCGCCGATCAATTCTTCGACATAGACGACGTCGCGGTAAGCAGGATTCTTCGTTCCGGTGCTGGCCCAAAGGAGCCGCTGCGGACGCGCAGCCGCCGCTGCCAGCGCCTGCCAGCGCGGCGCGCTGATCAGTTCTTGATATCTCGCGTACGCAACCTTTGCGTTGGCAATGGCGATGCGACCGCATAGCGATGTGGCGAGTGCTGCGTTCGGACCACCCGACTTGGCAATCTCATTTAGCTGTGGATCGATGGCCGCATCGATCCGGCTCACAAAAAAACTCGCAACGCTTGCAATGCCGGTGACCGATTGCCCCTGTTTGGCGCGATCTTCGAGTCCGGCGATATAGGCTTCCGCCGCGGCCTCGTATGCCGAGCGTGCAAACAGCAGCGTGACATTGACGTTCAGGCCCAAGGCGATCAGTGCGCGAATCGCCGGAATGCCATTTGGGGTGCCGGGCACTTTGATCATCAGATTGGGTTTGCCAACGGCTTGCCAAAGGCGGCGGGCTTCCGCAATCGTGCCTGCCGTATCGGCGGCCAGATCAGGCGAGACCTCGAGGCTGACATAGCCGTCCCGTCCGCGCGTGCGCGCATAAACGGGCGCCAAGGCGTCGGCGGCATCACGAATGTCGCGGATGGCAAGTTGCTCGTAGGCCGCTTTGAGGTTGCGGCGATCGCCGGAGAAATTGCGCAACCATCCTTGATAGGCGGGATCGGTCGCGACCGCGCGCTCAAATATCGCCGGGTTGGAGGTCATGCCCACCAAACCATCGGTCGCGATCATTTTTGCCAGACCGCCCGATTCAATCAGATCGCGGCGAATGTAGTCGAGCCAGATCGATTGGCCTGCGCTGCCAAGGGTGAGCGGCGGGTTGTCCGCGAGCGTCGCGTTCGTTGTATGGTTGCGGATACCTGTGCTCATCATCGGATTCCCCACCTAATCATGCAGACGAGGCGATAGTACGCTCGTGGTCGACGCCAGGCGACCTGTCGCATCCGTTGCCCGTAACGTAATTGTCACGAAGACCTGATTGCGGCGCATAATTTCATCATGACCGCAATCGCCGGACCATTCGACGCAGTGATGACCACACCGTTTGGCGGCGTGGGGATTTGTACTTCGGCCGATGCATTGATTGAGATTCGGTACCTGCCCAAGTCATCTCGCGCCGCCCCGCCAAAGAACGCTGTGGCCGCTCGCGCTTTACGGCAGATCGAACGCTATATCGCCGATCCGGAATATCGCTTTGATCTCCCCCTATCCATCGCCGGCACCGAATTTCAGCGACGCGTTTGGAACGCCCTTTGCGGCATGCGCGTTGGGGAATCGATGACCTATGGCAGCATGGCGCGTCAATTACAATCCAGTCCCCGCGCCGTCGGACAAGCGTGCGGTGCCAATCGTCTGCCGATCGTGATTCCCTGTCATCGGGTGGTTGGTGCTCATGACATCGGCGGATTTGCCCACCATACCGACGGCTACCTGATTTCGACCAAACGATGGCTACTGTCGCACGAGGCGCCGGCGCGCCAAGACGATTTACTCGCGCCAGCCAAGACACACACCGTGCCGGCTTGATACCGGGTGATGCCGCACTGATCGACGCGTTTTGTGACGCGCTCTGGTTGGAGGATGGCCTGTCCCGCAATACGCTGGAAGCATACCGGCGCGATATCGAGCTCACAGGGACTTGGCTCGCTGCGCAGAAAAGCTCCATCGGGCAGGCGACGGAGGCGGACTTGCTCGGCTATCTCGCACATCGCTATTCGCTCACGCCGCGACCGCGACCAAGTACCCAGGCGCGTTTGATTTCAAGTCTCAAGCGTTTTTACGGGCACGCGATCCGTGAGCGGACCATGGTGGTCGACCCGACCGCGCGACTGGATCCGCCTAAGCGCATGCCGCGCTTTCCGAAAACCGTTTCGGAGGCGGATGTCGAGGCGCTGCTCGGCACACCCGATGTGACATCAACGCTCGGGCTGCGCGATCGCGCCATGCTGGAACTCTTGTATGCCACCGGGCTTCGGGTCACCGAACTGGTGTCGATCAAAGTCGTGCAAGTTTCGCAGGATATGGGCGTGGTGCGCGTGATAGGCAAGGGATCGAAGGAGCGCCTGGTGCCGATGGGCGAGGTGGCGTCCGACTGGATCGATCGCTACCTCAAGACGGCGCGCGTGGAACAACTGCAGGGCGGCGGCTCGGATTATCTGTTCGTGACGGCACGACGCGAGCCGATGACGCGGCAAGGCTTTTGGCACATCATTAAACGTTATGGTTTGATCGCTATTCCCGACAAACGCCTGTCACCGCATACCATGCGTCACGCGTTTGCGACCCATCTCATCAATCACGGCGCCGACCTGCGCGTGGTGCAGATGTTGCTCGGTCATGCGGATATCTCCACCACGCAGATCTATACGCATGTGGCGCGCGAACGAATGAAGCAACTGCACGCAAAGCATCATCCGCGGGGTTAATGGGCAAAGAGCAGGGCATCCAAGGAGAATCGACCCGGGCCTGCCGCAAGGAGGGCCAACGGAATAATCAGGTACAACAGTCCAGCGTCCCAGGTGTGGACGCCCGGGCGCGCAAAGGGCTCCTTCTTGCGGACAACCAGTTCCTGCGTCGCGACCAAATAGAAGATCACCAAGCCAAGTGCTGCCGGAAAGGTTGCAAAGCCCAGCACGATGCAAGCGCCACCGGCGATTTGCACCCACATGGCGATCGCCGCGAGCCAATGGGGCAGGTGATGGTCGCCTGCAAAGAGCGTGACCTTGCCGACCTTGTTCATGCCGTGAATGAATGAACCGATGCCTACTGCGAGGCGAAGAATCAGCAGCGCGGTATCGACTTGCGCGGCATTCCATGTGATGAGTTGTCCCACGTTGGCTCCCCGGTCGGAAGAGAAATGGCGGAATTGCAGGCCGCCCTGAATGTAGCACGCGCTCTTTCCTGGCCGCTGCAACCGTGCCGGTCCGTCGATCCAATAGAATCCATTGCAACGGGCGATTCCATTTAAGGAATCACTGAACAAGAGGGCTCGCGCCCTCGTAACTCCCTGAATATTTGAGCGCGCTGATTACACGGGATAGCTTAATCAGCGTTTCCTTAACCGTTGACGCGGACCCCGCTCTCTCATGCTCACCAATGCACTGCAAGAAACACGTGTTCTCGATTTTGCGCAAGTGGGCGCGGGCCCTTGTACCGCAATGTTGCTTGGCGACATGGGCGCCGAAGTCATCAAAATAGAGTCGTTCGGGGGTGACATCGGCCGCAAGCTCGGCCCGCCGTTCCAACATGGCGAGAGCACGACATCGATGGCGCTCAATCGCAACAAACGCTCCATCGCCATTGATCTCAAGCGCCGCGAGGGGGTCGCGCTGGTGCATCGCATGGCCAAGACGGCCGATGTCGTGGTGGAAAGCTTCCGGCCAGACGTCATGGACAAACTTGGCGTTGGCTTCGCAGCGCTGGCGCAGATCCAACCAAGGATCGTCTATTGCGCGATCTCGGCCTATGGACAAAGTGGTCCGTGGCGCGACAAGCCGGGAGTCGATGGTGTCCTGCAGGCGGTGTCCGGATTGATGAGCGTGGTGGGACTGGCGGGGCAGGCGCCCTGCAAAGTCCAAATTCCGGCCGTGGATATGACGACCGGATTTCTCGGTGCGCTTGCCATCGTCAGTGCGCTGCACACACGCAATCGCGAGGGCAAGGGCGGGCTGCTCGATGTGAGCATGTACAACTGCGCGCTCATGTTCCAGTCGGTTGGTATCACCAACTTTCTGTCGAGCGGAGGGTTTCCTGCGAAGACCGGGAGCGTGGCGCCTTACTCGGCGCCCAATGAGGCGATTCCGACCCAGGATGGTTGGATCATGATTGCGGCCTATCATGAGGATCGTTGGAAGGCGTTATGCAATCTGATCGGGGAACCGGAACTCATTAACCATCCGGCATTTGTTGATAGCCCACGGCGCGTCGCGAATCGCGACCAGATGGTGGCGCATCTCGCCAAGACCTTCCGAACAAAATCGACTGCTGCATGGCAGGCGCTGCTGGAAGCAAGCGACATCATTGCCGCATCGATCGCCGCGTACGATACGGTGGTTGCTTCGCCGCAGGCCGAGCACAACAACGCCATTGTCACGATGAGAAATGCCATTGCAGGCGAGGTTCGCATGCCGGGTTTTCTGCTGGGCGACCGCGATTCTCGGGCGCGCGTCCACCGGCCGCCACCGGTGATTGGCGAGCATTCGAAGGAAATTCTTTTATCCTTCGGCTATAACCATGATGAAGCCGATACGCTCATCGCGACGGGCGTGGTGAAACAGTGGGATGGCGCGGGTGCGCAAGGCGAGGAGCGGTGATGCCAACATTTACGGCAGTTCGATTGTTCAATGAAGACGGGCGGCGGGTGAGTCGCGTGGTCACGATGAATCTCGATGATCTCGATCCGGGAGAGGTCGTCATCAAAACGCGTTTTGCCGCAGTGAATTTCAAAGATGCCCGGGCGGTGAGCGGCGAGGGCAATGTCGTGAAGCGCTTCCCTTGCATTCCCGGGATTGAAATGTCGGGCGTGGTGGCGTCTTCGGCGCTTGCGCGCTTTCGCGCGGGCGATCGCGTCACCGTGCAAGGCGGTCCGGACTTCGGCATCCGTCGCGACGGCGCCTATGCCGAATATGTGCGTGTCCCCGCGGCGTGGGTGCATCCGGTCACGGTGGAGTTCGATGAGTTCACGACGATGGCGCTTGGCATCGGCGCCTATACATCGTCGGTGGCGATTGAACGGATGATGGCGCTTGGTGTGACGCCGCAAAGCGGCCCGATCGCTGTGACCGGTGCGACCGGCGGCTGCGGCAGCTTCGCGGTCGACATCCTCGCCGGACTGGGCTTTGAAGTGGTGGCGATCACCGGCAAGGCGAGCGAAGCGGGTTATTTGCGCTCGATTGGCGCTGCACGGGTGATTGGAAGAGCGGACATAGTGAGCGGTCCAAAGCCCCTCGAAGAACAGCGCTGGGCCGGATGTATCGACACGGTGGGCGGCGCACCGCTTGATGCAATTTTGCGATCGCTGAAAAAGGGCGGCGTCGTCTGCGCATTTGGCAATGCAGCAGGCGAGACGTTCACGACATCGATTTATCCCTTCATCTTGCGCGGCGCGATGCTGATTGGCATCAATGCCAATCATCCGGTCGACCAGCGGGGCAGCGCATGGTCACGGCTGGCGACCGATATGAAGCCGCGTCACCTCGATCGCATCATTCAAACGATTCCCTTTGCGCAACTGAAACCTTACTGCGATCAATTGATCAAAGGCGGCGCGCGGGGGCGAACGGTGGTGCAGTTTCAATAGCGCCCTGTTCGCTGCATTCAGCCATTCACCTGCGCAAACAGGCGCGCCGGCGGCGCTTCGACCGCATTGGAAAGCTCGGCGTCACGCGAAGTTTCCAGAGCGGCGAGATGGTGCGCTGCGAGGTAGGCAAACGTCATCGCCGGACCAAGCGTTGTGCCCGGCCCCGGATAGGCACCTTGCATGACCGATGACATATCGGCGCCGCAGACATAAAGACCGGTAAGCGGCGCGCCCTTCTCATCCAGCACGCGGGCGTGCTCATCAGCACTCAAGCCCACGCTGGTGGAAAGATCCGACGGAAAAACGCTCACCGCGTAATAAGGGCCGGCACCGATCGGGCGCACGCAGGGATTCGGTTTAACAGTCGGGTCGCCGTTATGGCGATTGAGGATGCTCGCGCCTTTGCCAAAATCCGGGTCGTCGCCGCGCGCGGCATGTTCGTTATAACGGGCAACCGTCCGCACGAGGGCGCTGCCGTCTACGGCAATCGCGTGGGCGAGATCTTCCAGCGTCTTGCCGCATTTCAAGTAGCCCATGGCGAGGTACGGATCGAGATCGCGCGTCTTCGGGTAGATGAGCCCAAGCCCGTAGTCGCGCAAAAAGCGCGCGTCGCAAATGAGGTGGGTCGCGAGCGATTGCGTCTGCTCGTAGTTCGCGTACATGGCCAACACAAAGTCATGGTACGAATCGGCTTCATTGGTGAAGCGCTTGCCGGTACCGTCGATGGCAATGAGTCCTGGTTTCGCGCGATCGAGAACGATGTGCGGGTAGCGTGCGGTGGTGCCGTCCGATCGTTTCATGACCGATACCGGTACCCAAAAAGTCGGCGTGACATGATTGGTGTCGATGGCCGCTCCGCTCTTCACGGCAAGGCGGATCGCATCGGCCGTGTTGCCTGTGAAGCCGGCGGTGGCTTCCGCCGGCGGCTGCGGCAGGTATTGCGCGCGCAACGCCGCCGAGCCCCCGAATCCACCCGTTGCGAGGACGACGCCTTTGCGTGCGCGAAGGGTGCGCGGACCATCCGATTGCTTGACGGTCAACCCGATCACACGGCCTTGTTCCATGACGAGTTCATCCAGCGACGCCTCGAAGCGGATTGGTACCTGACGCTGCCTGAGGCTATGCAAGAGCCTCGCCACTAGGGCATTCCCCATGACCAGACGGGTTCCGCGTCGATATCTCAGGCGATCGGACGCGTAGCGGAACAGCAATGTACACGCGTGTCGGAACGCGCTAACCGACGCCAACGGATGCAACAGCGGCGCGATGTCGTCTTTGCCCACCATCATGCCGCCAAGGGGCATGAACTCGCGAATCGGTGGGCGTACCCGATCGAAATCCTTGCCAAGGAGTCTGCCATCAAAGACCGGCGGAATCAGCGCGCGACCACCCACCGTGGCGCCGGGCACATCGAATCGATAGTCGGGATGACGCGCGACCAGCAGAAAGCGCAGCGCTGCCGTGTGCAGGGCGAAAAAATCCAGCATCTTCGGGCCGGCATCGAGAAACGCGCGCAACCGCGCCGAGATCGTGGCATTCGGAATGAGTCCGGCGAGATAGCGTTCAACCTGTTCGCGCGAATCGGCTTGGTCACCGGCGAGCGCCGCCTTGGTCAGCGGAATCCAGATCGTGCCGGCGGAGGTCGAGGTGGTCCCGCCGACCTGATCGGTCTTCTCACAGAGTACGACTGACAGGCCAAGAATCGAACAGGCAAGGGCTGCCGACATGCCTCCGCATCCGCCGCCCACTACCACGACATCGACTTCCTCGTCCCAGCGCGCATTGCTAGTCATCACAAGGCATCCTTTAACGGTTGCGCAAAGTGTAACAGTGGGCGGCCGGGCGACCTGATGGCATAAGCGAGCAGGCGCTGCGAGGGGTCGGCGCTGCTGCTAATCTTCGTTTGCATTAGACCGCCTCTTAACAGCACATGGCACGCAGTGCGCACGTCTCCGAAACATCTGCCACGCAGTTTCTGCGCAAGCACGGCATCGCCTTTACCGAATATGTATTCGAGTATGTCGAGCATGGCGGCACGCGGGCGAGCGCCGCAGCCCTTGGCGTCGATGAGCATGTCGTGGTGAAGACCTTGATCATGGAAGACGAGAAAAAACAGCCGCTGATCGTCCTGATGCATGGTGATCGAACGGTCTCCACCAAGAATCTTGCCCGTCAAGCCGGGCGCAAATCGATCGAGCCTTGCCAGCCCGAGGTTGCGCAACGTCACTCGGGTTATCAGATTGGCGGGACATCCCCATTTGGTACGCGCAAACCTATGCACGTCTATGTCGAGCGTACGATTCTCAATAGTGATCGGATTTATATCAATGGCGGGCGGCGCGGCTATCTGCTTGGCATCGATCCGCAGGTCTTGCCACAAATCCTGACAGTGACGCCCGTCAATGTGGCCCTGGCCGACTAGGACCGATCTCCTCAACCCGCGGGGCCGCTA
The DNA here is from genome assembly GCA_009693235.1 of Betaproteobacteria bacterium. Classification (GTDB taxonomy): domain Bacteria; phylum Pseudomonadota; class Gammaproteobacteria; order Burkholderiales; family SG8-39; genus SHXR01. The sequence continues at coordinate 86,075 of SHXR01000003.1, forward strand.
TGGGGACGTGTCGGAATCGGCAAAGGGGTTGGAGCCACTTGGCCATTCCTTGGATTGCCAATGGCCCGTTCGCGCTGTCTCGCCTGCGGTAACGGTTCGCTCAATGGAGATGCCGACGCGCGATGCGTTGCGTAGGATCCCGAGCTTGGCGATACGAATGCGAACGCGCGGCGCGGCAAAATCCTTAATCAGCATCGATGCGATGGCCTCTGCCATTTCCTCGACCAGCCCAAACCGGGTTTTGGCAAGCGCCTTGACGATTCGATCGACGACGACCGCGTAATCGATCGTGTCGCTCACCTTCCCCGAGGTGAAGCCCCGGTTGTTCGGCAGCGCGATATCCAGGTCGATTTCAACCGGCTGTGTGGTGGTGCGCTCACGACGGTAAATCCCGATTTGCGCATCGACGCGCAAACCATGGATGAATACGGTGTCCATGTTGTCGCTCGCCCTCTGATGTGAGAAGAAATTCCGGCTTTGGCCTATTGGAAACAATAGTCAATTCCGATGGATGGTAGGTGGGGGCCGACGAGAAGTACAATCTGGCCCCCTAGGAGAGGATTCGATGGGCAACGTCGTCCCTGTGATTGTCGCTTATTTGATCGGATCGATTGCATTCGCCGTGCTGGTGAGCAAGGCGTTTCGTCTTCCTGATCCGCATACCTACGACTCAGGAAATCCTGGCGCCACCAACGTGCTGAGGACCGGTCATCGCATGGCGGCGGTCCTGACATTGTTGGGCGATGCATTAAAGGGATTTGTAGCGGTGATGGCAACCGCCTTGCTGGTGCCCCGCTATGACCTTCCTCAAGAGACCGTGGCGCTTGCTGCACTTGCCGTGTTTCTTGGCCATCTGTACCCGGTGTTTTTCCGGTTCAAAGGCGGTAAGGGGGTGGCTACCGCAGCGGGGATCCTCTTTGCGATTCATCCTTGGCTTGGTTTGTTGACCCTGGCGACCTGGGTGGTGATCGCCTTGTTTTTCCGTTATTCATCGCTTGCCGCGTTGATCGCGGCGATCTTCGCCCCGTTCTTTACGTTTTTCCTGATCAAATCGAGTGCGATGCTGGTCGCCGTCAGCGCGATATCGCTCCTCCTCATCTGGCGGCACCGCGCAAACATTCGCAAGCTCTTGGCGGGCGAGGAAAGTCGCATCGGTGAGAAAAAGATGCCGGCCGCCGGAGCAGCCCATTCGGAGCCGCACTCCGGGCGGAAATCCGCCTAGCTGCGCGAGCGGCATTTAGGTGGTGATGGAAGCAAGATCCCACCTGGGTCGTACTTCGAAGGCCAGCGCATTCCGAAACGGTAAGCCCTGCGCTAATCGCCTCGCCCCCGTATAGGCAATCATCGCGCCATTGTCGGTGCAAAGCTCCAGCGTTGGATAGTGCACGTTAAAGCGGCCCTCGGTACCCGCCTGATCAAGGGCTTTGCGTAGCGGGCGATTCGCGCCCACGCCCCCTGCCACGACCAGATCGCGGATGCCGGTCTTTGCCAGCGCGGCTCGGGATTTCCCCACCAGAATCTCCACGACCGCCTGCTCAAATTCTGCGGCAAGATCCGCCTTTTCACTGGCGCTGAGGGTCCGATCGCCGATCCGCGTCAACACCGCCGTCTTGAGTCCGGCGAAGCTGAAATCAAGATTGGCGCTTTTCATCATTGGACGAGGAAGCGTAAATTGCCCTGGCGTACCACCGCTTGCCAGGGCCGAGAGGGCCGGTCCGCCAGGATATCCAAACCCCAGCATTTGCGCTGCCTTATCAAAGGCTTCCCCCGCGGCATCGTCGAGCGTCTCGCCGAGCAGTTCGTAGGTTCCTATCTGCGTTACACGCATCAGCTGGGTGTGCCCACCGGAGACCAGCAACGCAACAAACGGAAAGGTCGGTGGGGTGGCCGAAAGCATTGGCGATAGCAAATGCCCCTCAAGATGGTGAATCGGGATCGCCGGAACGCCAAGCCCCATCGCCATGGCGGACGCGACGCTGGCCCCGACCAGCAGTGCCCCGGCCAAGCCAGGACCCGCCGTGTAGGCAATGGCTGACAGATCGGATAAGTTAGCGTTCGCTTCGGTTAGGGCGTTACGAATCAACGGGATGATCCGTCGCACATGATCCCGCGAGGCCATCTCCGGCACGACCCCTCCGTAGACCGCATGCAGGTCGACTTGCGAATGAAGCGCCTGGCCGATCAGACCCCGATCGGTGTGATACAAGGCAATCCCGGTTTCGTCGCAAGAAGTTTCGATGCCAAGGACCAGCAGCGACGCTGGTCCGGGAAATATCGGGCTGATTGGCGGCATCGACAGCGAGCGGTGCGGGCGGCGAATGAAAGGGATTAGCAGGAGTGGTTGCTGATTATCTTGCAGAATCGTTATACTCCAAGGCTCTCCGCAGTTCACCACCCCAACACGAGTCTTCATGCCGACTGTACGCGTCAAGGAAAACGAACCGTTCGAAGCTGCGCTTCGACGCTTCAAGCGCACCGTAGAAAAGACCGGTCTTCTGACCGAATTACGGGCCCGCGAATTCTACGAAAAACCGACGACCGAGCGCAAGCGCAAGCTCGCCGCAGCCGTCAAGCGACACTACAAGCGAATTCGCGGCCAGCAACTCCCACCGCGGATGTTCTAGCCGTTTCGGAATTCACCCTGCCTGGGCGGCAGCAGGCTTTGGCTGCTGTAGTCGTCGCGGGGAATCGGCTGTCAGGCGTGTGTCCAAACGATCGTCGCGGTGTGTTCATCAACGTGACGTGCATTTGCCCACGAGATCTCATCGCGCACGGTGCGTCGATAGTTCTTGTGGCGTGTTCTGAACCCAATGGAGGTTCCTTCCATGTCGCTGAAATCCCGCGTTACCGAAGACATGAAGGCCGCAATGAAGGCAAAGGACGCGCCGCGCCTATCGGCCATTCGCCTCCTTCTTGCCGCCATCAAGCAAAAGGAAGTGGATGAGCGGATCGAGCTGACGGATGCCGATGTCCTCGGTGCGATCGAAAAAATGCTCAAGCAGCGTCGCGATTCCATTGCACAGTACCAGTCGGCCGGGCGCCAAGATCTGGCCGATGTGGAGGCCTTCGAGATCAGCGTGTTGAGCTCCTACATGCCCCAGCAACTTTCCGAGGCCGAAGTGCTTACGGCCATTGGCGCGGCGATCCAGGAATCGGGCGCCCAGGGCATGAAGGATATGGGCAAGGTCATGGCGATCCTGAAACCTACGCTCACCGGCAAATTCGATCTGGCCAAAGTCTCAGGGTTGGTAAAAGGCAAACTCGCGGGCTGACCAATAGGGCGGCCGGTCGGCAGGCCATGCCGCGGGCCTGCCGGATTCGCTAGACTCAAGCATCGCTGTCCTCTCGACCCGCGGGTCGCAATCGGTTGAGCGCGGCGGGCGGTCGGCACGGTGTTCGCCGGGCGCATCACGCGTGAAAGAAATCGATTGATCACCGAGTCATTCAAGCAGGAGTTGTTGGCGCGCGTCGACATCGTCGACGTGATTGATGCGCGCGTGCCACTCAAGAAAACCGGCGCCAACTTTTCGGCCCGCTGCCCGTTTCATACCGAAAAGACCCCGTCATTTTCCGTGAGTCCGACCAAGCAGTTCTATCACTGCTTCGGCTGCGGTGTGCATGGCAACGTCATCGGCTTTCTGATGGAGTATGCGGGGCTCGGGTACGTCGAGGCAGTGCGCGAACTGGCCGAAGGCGTGGGCATGAAAATGCCGGCCTTCGAGGCGAAAACCGAGGCTGACAAACCGAACGCCGCGCCGGCGAATGATCTGTTCGAGGTGATGGTGAAGGCGATGCAGTTTTATCGCGACGAGTTGAAGGGCACGCCGGCTGCCATCGACTATTTGAAAAAGCGGGGCTTGACCGGGCAGATCGCGGCCCGCTTTGGCATTGGCTACGCGCCTGCCGAGTCGCAGGGCCTACGCCGCGCTTTTCCGCAGTATGACGCGGCAGCGCTGGTCGAATGCGGTCTGATCATCGAAGGTGAGGGCGGCCGCCGCTACGATCGATTCCGCGACCGCGTCATGTTTCCGATCATCAATTTGCGCGGACAAGTGATTGGATTTGGCGGCCGGATCATCGGTGCCGGTGAGCCCAAGTATCTCAATTCACCGGAAACGCCATTATTCGAGAAGCGCCGCGAGCTGTACGGTCTGCGGGAAGCCCGGGAGTCGATTCGCAAAGACGGCGGTGTCGTGGTCGTTGAGGGATATATGGATGTTGTGGCGCTGGCGCAGCACGGCATCGAAAACGCAGTTGCCACGCTTGGCACGGCGACGACCTCCAATCACATAGTAAAACTCTTGCGTCAGGCCGAGGAGATCGTGTTTTGTTTTGATGGTGACGCTGCGGGGCGCAAGGCTGCCTGGCACGCCCTCGAAGTGAGCCTCCCCTCCCTGCCGGATGGCAAAATGGTTCGCTTCCTCATACTTGCCGCCGAACACGATCCGGATAGCTTCGTGCGGGCCGAAGGGGCCGATGCATTCCGTGCAATGGCTGCAACGGCTGCGCCGCTTTCCGAATTCATGGTGGGCGAATTAGTGCGACGCAGCCCCGTTACGACCGCCGAAGGGCGCTCGCGTTTTGTGAACGAAGCAAAGCCGCTGCTGCAGAAAATGGTGGCGCCTATCCTACAATTGCAATTGATTCGTGATGTCGCGCGCCGGGCCGAGCTTGACGAGCAGGACCTCACCCGGTTGCTTGGAATGCAAACCAACCGTCCGGCCGCGTCGATTCGGACGGCTGCGGCCCGGTCCACCATGTGGCGACCCGCGATGGATCCGCGGCAGACAGCGCCAACGCGCGGCATGCTGATTCCAATGCGGCGATTGGAGTGGACGATGTTGCAAAGCATTATGGCCCGGCCGGAACTTGCGTCCGCGGAATTGTTCGAATACGAATCAAGTGATTACCTGGAAGGCCGCGCCCTGACCGCCGTCGTTGCATCGCTGCGTGAAGACCCTACGGCCACGGCGGGGTTGATCGAGCGATTTCAGAATACCGAGCATGCGCCGATACTCGATGCGGTCTGTGCCGAGTTGCTGCGGCTCAATATTCCGGACGGTGAAATCGAGGCGGATCTCAAACAAGCGCTCCTTAAGGTGCAACTTGGTCGAATTCAGGAACGATTGGTCGCGCTGACATCCTCAAGTACGGCGCCGCAGCAGGAAGGTGCTGATGGGGCGTCGCAAGGAGAGCAGGTTCTCGAGTTACTCCGGCGCAAAGGTGAGCTGCAACGGGCGCTCGGAAGTGTAGGCGGCGTGGTATGATTTCAGGTTATTCAGGATCTTTTCCGTACCCCTTTCGATTGGTTGGTTGGCCCTCTGACGACAGGTTTCGCAGTCTGTTAAGCGATTGAATTGATGAAAGTTTGACCGGTTTTGGTCGAATTTCTAGTCTGCCTCGCTGCCGATCACACTCTTAACCGCGTTACGTCTCACTTCAGGAACGACGATGGTCAAACCCAAGGCGAAACCGAAAGCGAAAACTGCAGCCGCCAAAAGGCCGGCACCTGCGCAGCTCAAAAAAACGAAGCCGGCGCCAAAGCCCGCGACCGGGGCAAGCTCGAAGCCGGCCGCCAAGTCGCGTCCGTTGACCAAGGCTAAGGCCGCCAAGAAGCCCCAGGCCGTCCGAGCCACCGAAAAGGCCAAGAAACATCCGAAGCTTGCCCCTGCCAAAGGCAAAGCCGCAACGACCGGGAAGGTCGAGAAAAAAACGAAACCTTCGGTCAATGAGACCAAGGCCGAAAAGGTATTGCCCCGCGTAAAAGGCGCGGCGACCGCCCCACAAGGCCGCGGTGATAAGACATCGCAGAAGGCCCCTGAGAAAGCGGTGAAACCCGCCGAACGGGTCGTCATCCCGAAGGGGCGCGTGCGGGCTATCGCCGAAGAATTGGCGCGCGAGAAGAGGCGCCGCAGTAAGGGCGTAGACCGGATCGCGCCGGCCATTCTTAAGCCTGAGGACACCGAAGCACGGCGGACCCGCCTCAAGAACCTCATCAAGCTTGGCAAGGAGCGCGGATTCCTCACCTATGCCGAGATCAATGATCATCTGCCCGACGACATGGTCGATGCGGAGCAGATCGAATCGATCATCACGACGTTTAACGACATGGGCATCCAGGTCTATGACGTCGCGCCCGATGCCGAACAGCTGATCATCAATGAAAACGCCCCGGCGCCTGTTTCCGACGAAGACGTCGAAGAGGAGGCGGAGGCTGCACTGTCGACCGTGGACCCAGAATTTGGCCGCACCACCGATCCCGTCCGCATGTATATGCGTGAAATGGGCTCGGTAGAGCTGTTGACGCGCGAAGGCGAAATCGAGATTGCCAAGCGGATCGAAGAGGGTCTGAAGCACATGATCCAGGCCATTTCAGCCTGCCCGACCACAATTACCGAAATTCTCGACCTGTGGGCGAAAGTCGAACGCGATGACATGCGGATCGATGAGCTCGTCGACGGCCTGCATGATCCGAGCGCCAAGGACGTTGCGGCGGCGGCCATTGAAGAAGCTGCCGATGCCGAACGGGAAGGCAATGAAAATGAAGAGGAAGTGGACGACGGCGGTGCGGCCCTGGCGGCCAGCATGCTGCAGTTGAAGCAGGATTCCGCGCCGCACTTTGAGCGGATTCTTCGTTTGTCGGCCAAGCTCAAGTCAGCGCTGACGACGTACGGTCACAAGAGCAAGGAATACATCAAGGTTCGCAACCAGATTAGCAATGAGCTGATGGGCATTCGATTCACTGCGCGGATCATCGAGCGGCTGTGCGATACGGTGCGCGGCATGGTCGAACAGGTGCGTCGCCATGAGCGCACGATTCTCGATTTCTGCGTCGAGAAGGCGAGCATGCCTCGCACCCACTTCATCAAGGTGTTCTCCGGCAACGAGACTAACCAGCGTTGGGTGCGCCATGAAATTGCCGCCGAGGCGCCGTACAGCACCGCGCTCATTCGACTCGAACCCAACATCCTTGAGCGGCAGCAAAAGCTCATGGATATCCAACGCCATATTTCGATTCCGCTCCGTGAGTTGAAAGACATCAACAAACAGATGTCGACCGGTGAGGCCAAAGCGCGCCGCGCCAAGCGCGAGATGACGGAAGCCAATCTGCGGCTGGTGATTTCGATCGCGAAGAAGTACACGAATCGTGGCCTTCAGTTCCTCGACCTGATCCAGGAAGGCAACATCGGCCTCATGAAGGCGGTCGACAAATTCGAGTACCGGCGCGGCTACAAATTTTCCACCTACGCCACATGGTGGATTCGCCAGGCTATCACGCGGTCCATCGCCGATCAGGCGCGCACCATCCGTATTCCGGTGCATATGATCGAGACGATCAACAAGATGAATCGTATTTCACGGCAGATTCTCCAGGAAACCGGCCTTGAGCCCGATCCGGCGACGCTGGCGGTGAAAATGGAGATGCCGGAAGACAAGATCCGCAAGATCTTGAAAATCTCGAAAGAACCGATCTCGATGGAAACGCCGATCGGCGACGACGACGATTCCCATCTTGGCGATTTCATCGAAGACACCTCGACCGTCGCGCCGAACGATGCGGCCATGTATTCGTCGTTGCGTGATGTCACCAAAGACGTACTCGATTCCCTGACACCACGTGAAGCGAAGGTGCTGCGCATGCGCTTTGGTATCGAAATGAATACCGATCACACGCTGGAAGAGGTTGGTAAGCAATTCGATGTCACCCGAGAGCGGATTCGCCAGATAGAAGCCAAGGCGCTGCGCAAACTGCGTCATCCATCGCGGTCCGAACGGTTGAAGAGCTTCTTGGATCAGAATTAAGCTTGGTTGGTTGTAACGCAGAACGCCCCGTCTACGGGGCGTTTTTATTGTGCGCCCA
>SHXR01000105.1 GCA_009693235.1 Betaproteobacteria bacterium
CTTGTCAACCAGTTCGCGCCGGGGGCTAGCGGCGATATCAGCTCGCGCATCGTCGCGCAGTCCCTCGCTAAGGTCATCGGCCAACCGGTGGTGGTGGAGAACCGCGCCGGAGGCGCCGGTACCGTTGCCGCAGCCTATGTCGCCAAGTCCGAGCCCGATGGCCATACCGTGCTCTATGCCACTTCCGGGATAGTCACCAATAAGTTTCTTGCGAAAAGCCAGGAGTTCGACGCGCTCGAAGCGCTGCTGCCGATATCGCAGATCAGCCGGCCCATCGTGTGTCTGGTGGTGAATGCCAAGTTCCCGGCTGGCACGTTAAAAGAGTTGATCGAGTACGCCAGGCGCAATCCGGGCAAGGTCGCCTACGGTACGTCAGGCATAGGCAGCCCGCATCATTTCTCGGGCGAACAAATAAAGCTCCTCACCGGCGCCAACCTGATCCACCTTCCCTACAAGGCGAGCGCACAGGCGCTGCTGGATACCGTCGCAGGTCAGATTCCCGCGACCTTTTCCATCTACTCCGTGACCGTGCCGCAAATCCAGGCCGGCAGAGTGCGCGTGCTCGCCGTGGTGAGCGAAGAGCGCGTGCGCCTGTTGCCCGATGTGCCGACCGTGGCCGAAATCGTGCCCGGCTTCGAGGAGCCGCCCAGTTGGACCGGATTTTTCGCCCCCGCGAAAATCCAGCCGGCTCTATTGAAGCGGCTGAACGCGGATATCGTCAAGGCGATGAGCGATCCGGATCTGCGCGCCAAGCTCGAAGCTGGCGGAAGCGAGATCAATGTGGGTACGCCGGAACAGTTCGCCGAGACCATCAGGCGCGGGGTGGTGCTCACGGAGAAGATTGTAAAATCGGCGGGTCTTAAGCTCCGGTAGGGACAATAAGTAAGTACAGGCCCTTTGCATCGTGACCGGCGACTATACTTCGAATTTCCATGCCGATCCGCACCTGTTACACACTTACAGTGGTTTGATGTTCGCGATTCGAATCAACTCCGCCCCGCTCAGAATGAGCGCGAAAAAACACAGCGTGATTTTTGCAATGGTGTATGGCATGACACTTTCTCCAAAATCGTTCGAGGTGTTAGGTCTGCCGCGCACGCATCCCGACAGGTGCGATGGGCATACTCGGGTTTTATGTTCGCAAGCCTGACCAGTGCTTGCGCCGTTTCCCGGTCGGCTTTGGTAAAAGCGGCAAAGTCTTCTGGCGTTCCGCCCACGGGGTCTACCGAGGAGCGCTTCATGATGGTCTCAACGAAGCTTGAGTCTTTAAGCAATTTGTTGACCTCCAAGTTCATTCTGGTGACGACCTCGCGCCGCGTCGCCGCGGGGGCGAACAGGCCAATCCAACCGAGATAGTCGAGGTCGAGATTCTGTTCCTTGAAAGATGCGACGCCCGGCAGATGTTCGGATCGCACGCTGCCGGTGACCGCGACGGCTTTGAGCTTGCCGGCTTTGACCAGCGGCCCCATCAACGCCGGCGTGTTGAACATTACCTTGACCTCGCCCGCCATCAGCGCAACAGTGGCCTGACTCGGTGTTTTATAGGGCACGTGCAGGAAGCGAGCACCGCTTGTGTTTTCCACCCAGGCCCAATACAAATGCGAAAAGCTGCCGTTGCCCCAGGAACCCCAGTCGATGCCATTGGGCTTGGCCTTGGCAAGAGCGACCAGTTCGGCAATGTTATTTGCCGGCACGGAAGGATGCACCACGATGCAGGCCTTGATGGTGCCAAGGTTAATGACCGGCGCCAATTGTTTCACCGGATCGTAGTTGATGTTTCGGTAAAGCAAGGGATTGAGAGTGATGGCGGAACTCGAAGGACCACAGAAAGTGTAACCGTCGGCGGCCGCGTTGACGCAGGCCTGCATGCCGATGATGGCGAACGATTGGGGAAGATTCTCCACGAAGATCGATTGCCCCAGGCTTTGCTGCAAGGAACTCGCGATGCCGCGCATCACCACGTCCGTCGGGGTGCCGACTTCAGTGGGCGCGATGATGCGCACGGTTTTGGCCGGCCAGGCTTGGCTAAGCGCGGTTATTTGCCAAGCTGCGGCCAGCAGGCCGCAGAGGAATTTCGCAATGAGTTTCGAACGGGGTTTCATGAAGTAGCTCTTTTGCAGCGATGCAGAACAGATAAATTCGACTGAACGATAAGACTATCGAAACCTGGCTGAACTGTCGCGCTGCAAGCGCGACACCGATTCGCGCGCCACACCGGGCCGACCGGTTTCGTAGGAACGTTTAATCAGCGAACGCACGTACTCCACCGCGTTGACCGGCTCGTAGCGCGGCGGATTGTCGGGACACTGGCAGGTGGCGAGGCACTCGATTTCCACCGAGGCATGCGGATAGACGAAAAACGGTACGGATATCCGCGCTTTGCCCTCGGGGTTGACATTCACCGCGCGATGAAAGTTCGAGGTGTACAAATCGTTGGTCCAACGTGCGAACAGGTCGCCAATATTGACCACCAAGCTTCCCGCCACCGGTGGCACGCCAATCCAGTCACCCAAGGCATTGCGGACTTCCAAGCCGCCCAACGAGTCCTGGGACAGAAGCGTGAACGATCCGTAATCGGTATGCGGCGAAATGCCCCACTGCGTGCGCTTGGTGCGCGCCGGGTCCATGGTGGGATAGTAGTTGAAGGTGAAATTGCAGCCTATGTAGCGGTGCGAGGCGTCGAAATAATCTTCGGGAAGATCGAGGCTCAACGCGAAGGCACGAAGCAGACTTTGCGCGAGCACGATGCGCCTGTCGATCTGTCCCATCATGAAGGGCTCGAAGCCCGCCAGCTCCGGGTTCCGCGGCCACTGCGATTCGCCGACACCCATGCGGTAGCCCTGTGGCTCACCTGGCATGGGCAGGCGGTTAAACGTGAAGGTTTCCTTGAGGTCGGCCTCTTTGTCTTTATTCAACTCGGGATTGACCCCGCCCACATTCATGAATCCCAGATTCGAGGCGGCCAGGCTCTTGTGGACCTTCATTTTCTCTTCGGGTGCTTGTTCGAAGAAGCGATGGCCCCAAGCGATTTCTTCTGCGAACTCCGCCTCTGGAATGCCATGGCCCGTCATGTAGAAGAAACCGATATTGATGCAAGCCTCGCGCAGATGCGCGGCGGTGCGTGCCCGGTGTTCTCCCGTGCTCGGATTCATGAAGGGCGAGATATCGATTAAGGGAAGCGTCGAGACCGCGGCGCGCACCACGTCACGCCCGCCCCGGTTGACGAAATCGGCGAGGCTCTCTACCTCGTGGCTATTCATTAGGTCGGCCATGATTTGCCTCGCTATTCGAAAGATTCTCGCCGGCACGGGGATCCTGGCCGCTTCAATTATTTTTCCAGGAACGACCCCTGCCGATCGAAACTGCCTGGGTCGATCGCCGCCGCCAGCGTCAGCTTATCAAAATTTCCCGTATGATTGAATTACAACGGGTACAGCGTTCAGATCGACGCCGTGCCCCACTTTTGACGCGTTTAAGTGAATAGCGACGTCTTTAAAGGGAAAGGATATTCAATGAGCGAAATTACTACGAACGTGGATTGGATCGCGGTTGCCGCGGGCACGCTGGTGTCTTTCCTTTTAGGATGGCTGTGGTATTCGCCCATGCTGTTCGGCAAAAAATGGGCAGCGGGTATCGGCGTCGATCTGGGGTCGGCATCCAGCATGCCGGTTGCGGCCATGGTCGCTCAACTTGTCGCCACCTTTCTGCTGGCCTGGGTGGTTGGCGTCACCGCTGCGCAAAACGCGCTCATGACCGTCATCTTGATCGTGATCACGCTGGTGTTTTTCATTGTTTCCAATGGACTGTTCGGAAAAAAGAGCCATGCCGCGATCACGATCGAAGCCGGTTTCATCGTCGCAATGGCGGTCATCATGATCATCGCGCAAGCCATTTTCTAGACGAATGAGGTGTTGCGACGCGCCGCCACGCGCGGGCGATGATCGCGCACGAAGGACGCAGGGCCAACCCTGTAATGGCTTGCCGTGGAGCGCGGCGCCCGCCGCCGCCGATGTCCCGCTCACAGTTGAAGGTTTGAGCCGGTGGTGGAAATGATTGTGCGACCTTTTTCAGTTGGACAGGAATAGGACGCATCACGCGGATGAGTATTGCGATATGTTGGTAACACGCAATCTGCGAAACGCTTTCTCGGCCTCCAGGAATCCTGCAGCGGTCCAACGCATGGCCATAGCGACATCGCGATAGTTTGTGACACGACCACTCACACGCCGGACCACAGAGCAGGTGCTCACCACTTTTGTCTACGACCCCATGCCCGGCACGCCGGACGGATTGGCGAAGTACAACGCCGAAGAAATCGAGAAATGGGGCGCGATGATGAAGGCGGCGAACATTCCGCAGGAGTAGGCCGCAACAGCGTCGGCGCGATTGCACCTGGCTTCAAAATTTGCCACCAGCACCAAGCCGTTCTGCGCAATGATGCTGATCGGTGAGAAATCACGGATTTCTCTCTCGTCAAAGTAGCCTGTAACCTGAGAAATGGTACGCCATTCGGGCTTGGTGGCGAGAAGTGAAGTGGCTGCGATTTCGAATGGGATCTTCTGCGAAAATAGGCTCTGTCCAATAGGTGTGAGTCGGTCAATGCTGCCCTCGATTTTCATTTCACACGGCTCACCCATGCACGCACTCGATCCCGGCGCCGTGGGCGCCGCGTGGCGGGGATTGGCGGCTGCCTTGCCGCGTCCGAAAGCCATTTTGGTCGCCTCGGCGCATTGGGATACGCAGTCGCCCATGCTCACCGCCATGCCAAATCCGGACACGTTTCACGATTTCTACGGCTTCCCCGAGCCTTTGTACCGCTTGCGCTATCCGGCGCCAGGGTCGGCGGAGTTGGCGCGGCAAGCAAGTTTGCTATTGGCTGATGAAGGGATTCCCACCGCGCTTGAGAACCGCCGCGGTCTTGATCATGGCGTGTGGTCCATCTTGCTGCATATGTATCCGCAAGCGAATATCCCGGTGGTGCAGGTGTCCTTGCAGACCGAATTGGGGCCCGCGCACCACTATCGGCTGGGACAAGCACTCGCGCCGCTTGCCGCTGATCAGGTGCTGCTCATCGGCTCGGGTCAGATGACGCACAACCTGCGCGAGTGGGGACGCAATTTTGATGGACAGCCGGCGCCCTATGTTGTGGAGTTTCAAGCCTGGGTGCACGAGCGCATCGTTGCGCGCGAGCATCATGCGTTGATGAATTATCGCGATAGCGCGCCGCATGCGGTGCGCGCCCATCCCAGCGACGAGCACTTCCTGCCTTTGTTTTTTGCTTTGGGCGCGGGTGGCAATGGCGCCGAGCCAATGCGAACCTACGATGCCATTGAAGGTTCGGTGCTGGCGATGGATGTATATACCTTTACTCGGAACTGAACCGAGCATCGATTCGATTCAATTCGCCAGATTGCGAATTTAAGTTCGAAGTGCAACGGGTGTGGGCTTGAGTTTGAAGAGTACCTCGTGCGGGGTGAGGTAGCCAAGACACTTGCGGG
>SHXR01000004.1 GCA_009693235.1 Betaproteobacteria bacterium
GCATGAAGCCGGCCGAAGATCACGCGTGTGCTGCAAGGCCGCTGCGGGCTACGCCCTTCGCGACCTTGCGGCACACGAAGAACCGATTCACCAAAAAGCGGACAACCTATTTGTTACCAAACCGGACAGATCTATTTACTCCCGACACGCCCCCCCCCGGTCGACCATCGATGATCGGACGCAAATCTTTGCGTTGATGCCACTTTTGCGGTGAAATGGCCCTCTCCATAAGGACCCAGAATGATCCTTGGCGATTTCTACGAGCGCAACGCGCTCTTCTATCCCAACCATCCGGCGATCCGCTATCAGGGGCGCACGATTACCCATCGCGAGGTCTTGCAGCGTTCTTGCCGACTCGCCAATGGCCTGCTTGATCGAGGTATCCGCCCAGGTGATCGAGTGGCTATCCTCGCGCAGAATTGCCCCGAATACCTCGAAACCTACGGCGCCTGTGAACTGGCCGGCCTCATCACCGTGGGCATCAACTACCGGCTGGCCCCGCCTGAGCAGGCGACGATCCTGCGCGATTGCGAACCGACGGCGTTACTGATTGAGCGCCAGTATGCCGATCGCCTACCGGTGCTGCGCGCGGCCATGCCAAAGAACGTGCGGCTGCTATGCATCGATGGCTCGATCGAAGGCATCGATCGCTATGACGCGGCCCTTGCTAAGGCAAGCGAGACGCGCCCGGTGACCCGCCCCACCGAACACGACACGGCTTTCATGATCTACACGAGCGGCACCACCGGCAAGCCAAAGGGGGTCATGTTGTCGCATGCGGGGCAGATCGAACTCTATCGAACCATCTCGGCCAGCCTTGGCGCGATGCAGACCGATCGCAAGCTCATCGTGATGCCCTACTATCACATTGGCGCCAAGATCGAGCAGATGAACTACACGCTGGTGGGCGGCACGATCATCTTGCATCGGGCGTTCGATGCCCAAGCGGTGCTGGAAAGCATGGCATGCGAACGCGCGACCGCCGCGCACCTCGCGCCCACCATGATTCAAGCCATGCTCGAAGTTCCGGGCTGCAATCGCTACGATCTGGCCGCTCTCCATACGATCTGTTATGCCTCGGCACCGATGTCGGTGGCGCTGTGCAGGCAGGCCATTGCGACGTTTGGGCCAATCTTTGCGCAGGTCTATGGATTGAGCGAATCAGCAACGGCTACGATCCTGCAGAAGCATCAACATGCCCTCGACGGTCCATCCGAGCAAGTAAAGCGCCTCGCCTCAGCGGGACAAGCGATGATCGGCAATGAGCTTCGCATCGTCGCCCCCGATGGCAGTGATTGCGCGGCGGGTGAGGTCGGCGAAGTGTGGGGTCGCTCGAAGGCAATGATGCAAGGTTATTGGCGCAATCCGCAAGCAACCGCCGACGCCCTCACTCCCGATGGCTGGATGCGGATCGGCGATATGGGTTATCTCGACGATGAGGGCTATCTCTACATCGTCGATCGCAAGAAAGACATGATCATCTCGGGCGGTGAGAACATCTATTCGCGTGAAGTAGAGGAAGCGCTGATGATGCATCCGGCGATTCTCGAGGCAGCCGTCATCGGCATACCAGACGAGAAATGGGGCGAATCGGTGAAGGCGTTTGTCGCTTGCAAGCCCGGCGCCACGACGACCGAAGCGGCCTTGATAGAACACTGCCGCGCGACTATCGCGAGCTATAAGAAACCGCGTACAGTGGAATTCGTGCTCGCGCTACCCCGCATGTCGAGCACCAATAAAGTCGATAAGAAGCAACTTCGCGAACCATACTGGGCGGGACGGAAGCGGCAGGTGTAAGTTCAGTCGGCGCAGTGGATAAAAGGCGCCAGTTCAACAAAGGAGACCGGTAATGCAACGACAACTGATTGGTGCTGTCCTCGCGGCGGCATGCTTTGCACTGATAACCATGCCGGGCATCTCGCATGCGCAAGCCTTCCCCGCCAAACCGGTTCGCCTGATCGTTCCCTACCCGGCCGGCGGCTTGACCGATGTACTGAGCCGCGCCATCGCCGCCGAGATCGGCAAAACCTGGGGCCAGCAGTTGCTGGTGGAAAATCGACCCGGCGCCAATGGCATTATCGCGGCCGAGCTCGCGGCGAAATCCGCACCGGACGGCTACACCATCATGATGGTCGACAAGACGACCATCGCACTCAATCCGGCGCTCTATACGAAACTCCCCTACGATCCGGCGCGCGACCTCATAGCGATCATCAACATGACCGCTTCAAACAGTGTGCTGGTTGCACATCCCGCCTTTCCTGCTAATACGTTGCAAGAGCTGATCGCACTTGCGCGGGCCAAACCAGGCGAAGTGAACTACGGTACGTTTGGCCTCGGCAGCATCGTGCATGTCGACACCGAAGCGCTCAGCGCGCATGCGAACATCAAGCTCAATCACATTCCCTACAAAGGCGTGGCGGAAGTGATGCCGGCGGTTGCTGGCGGTCAGGTGCACATCGCGTTGGCGGGCATCCCGCCGACGCTAGGACTCATTCGGCAAGGCAAGATCAAAGCGATTGCTTTGGCCGGACCACGACGATCAAATGTGCTGCCAGACGTGCCCACCTTCGCCGAAGCAGGGGTGAGCGGCATCGAGTCGCGCTCGTGGTTCGGACTGGTCGCACCCACCGGTGTGCCGCGCGCCAATATCGATAAGCTGGCCGGCGATATCGGCAGGATCATCAGCGCCCAGGAATTTCAGGACAAGTACATCAATGGGGTCGGCATGGAACTCCTCAACCAACCGCCCGATGTCTTCGCCGAACTGATGAAAGCCGATCGCGCCTATTATGCGGCGCTGATAAAAACGATGAACCTCAAGCTCGATTAACTTTTTCTGCCGGCCAATGGAACCTACGATGAATTACGAAACATTGAAAATTGAATTCAAAGACAGCATCGCGACCGTAACGCTTAATCGCCCGGCCAAGCGCAACGCGATGAATCCGCAAATGCATCGCGACATGACCCACGCCCTTGAAGAGTTGCGCTACGACGAGCGCGCCGCAGTGATTGTTTTCACCGGCGCGGGCACCAGTTTCTGCGGCGGCATGGACCTGAAAGAATTTTTCTTCGAATCGAAGGGCACGCCCGAGTACGATCGGATTGGCCGCATGGCGGTCGAATGGCGCGGCCGCACGCTGAGACAATTCCCGAAACCGACGATCGCGATGATCAATGGGTTTTGCTTTGGTGGCGCCTTCTCGTTTGTCGAAGGGTGCGACCTTGCCTTTGCAGCCGATGAGGCCACGTTCGGGCTTTCTGAAATAAACTTCAAGCTGTTTCCGGGCGGTGGCGTCAGCAAGGCCCTAGCCAACCTGTTTCGTCCGCGCGATGCTCTCTTCTACGGTATGACCGGCCGCAAATTCGACGGCAAAACCGCGACCACCATGGGATTCGTCAACGCATCGTTCCCGCTCGCCCAACTCGAAATGGAAACGATGACCATCGCCAAGGAAATCGCCGCCAAGGATCCGCATGCCTTGCGTGCCACCAAGGAGGCCTACCGGTTCAGCCTGGAAATGAGCTGGGATGCCGCGATCAGCTACGCCTTTGCCAAGGAGAACGACATCACCTTGCAGCAGAAAGGCGCCTGGATCGACGAAGGCATCGGCGACTTTCTGAAAGGCGAGTTCAAGCCGGGTTTGGAAAGCCACGGCGCGAAGAAGAAGAAATAGGGGGTTGACATGGCACTCAACGTAAGACGACTCATCACCGGACATGACAAGAACGGCAAGGCCATAGTCAAGATCGACGAGATTGCCACGCATGTCAGAGAAGGACGGCCCGGCGCACTGGCGGTCAATGTTTGGACAACCAATACGAGCCCGGCCAACAACTCGACTGAGGAAGACGCCGGCAAAGTCAATGTCGGCACCACGATGCCAAACGGCACCGTGTTTCGCATGATTGAATTCAAGCCGGGCGTCACACCGCGCATGCACCGCACCGATTCGATCGACTACATCGTCGTGATGAAAGGCGAGATCGATATGCAACTGGATGACGGCGTCGAGGTGCATATCAAGGAAGGTGATCTGATGGTGCAGCGGGGCACCATCCACAATTGGATCAACCGCGGGACCGAGTCCTGTTTTCTTGCGGTCATTCTGGTGCACGCCGATCCGGCGGTCGCGGGCGGAAAGGTGTTGCCGGCGCACGGCTAAGCCCGATTAATCCCTTCAATCCCTTCAATTAAGAATCAACATGAGTACTTTGGATGATGCAATTCGCAATTTGGTGATCGCCAATCGCATCCTCGCCCATGAGGGTATCCTCGATGCGTACGGTCACATCAGCATGCGCCACCCAACCGACCCGAACCGCTATCTGTTGTCGCGATCACGAAGCCCCGAACTCGTCGAGGCGAGCGACATCATCGAATTCACGATGGACGGAAAGCCGGTATCGGCCGACACGCGCCCGCCCTATCTCGAACGCTTCATCCACGGCAGCATCTACTAGGTGCGCCGCGAGATCAACTCGGTGGTGCACAGCCATGCGGATGAAGTCGTACCGTTCAGCATTTCAAAAGCCACCAAGCTGCGACCGGTGTGGCATGCAGCGGGCCGTTGTGGTTACGAGATTCCGGTCTGGGACATCGCCGATAAATTCGGCGACACCAATCTGTTGGTGCAAAACGGCGAGCAAGGCGATGATCTGGCGCAAAAGCTCGGCAGCAACCGCGTCGTCCTGATGCGTGGACACGGTTTCGCGGTGGCGGGCGAATCACTGATCGACGCGCCGTGGATGTCCGTCTACCTGCCCCACAACGCGCGGATGTATATGGACGCCCTCAAATTGGGCGAAGCGAAAATCCTATCGCCGGGCGAAATCGTCGAGTTTCAGAAAATACAGTCCAACTCACCGGCGATGCAGCGCGCTTGGGAGTATTGGGCCAGGCGGGCGGGATGCGAGACCTGAATCGAGAAACGGGAAGCGGGAAAAGTGAAAGGTGAAACGCTCCTTCAGCCTTCACTTCTTTAATTTTCCCGCAAACCCCTGTCTGAACTTCTGCAGCTTCGGTGCCACCACGAACATGCAGTACGGCTGCCCGGTATTGCGCTCGAAGTATTCCTGGTGGTAGTTCTCAGCCTCGTAGAAAATTTTCGCGGCCGATACCTCGGTGACGATCGGATCGCGGAACACTTTGTCGGTGCGCAGCTCTTCGATCATGGCGCGCGCCTCCGCCAATTGCTCGGGGCTGTGGTAGAAGATCGCTGAACGGTACTGCGTACCAGAATCGTTGCCCTGGCGGTTGAGTGTTGTGGGGTCGTGGATCGAAAAAAACACCTCCAGAATGTCCCGAAATGAGGCAATCTTGGGGTCGAACGTCACCCGCACAACTTCAGCATGCCCCGTATCCCCTGAGCAGACGGCTTCGTAGGTTGGATTGACGATGCGTCCGCCCATATAGCCGGATTCGACCGCCTCGACCCCTTGCATCTGGTCGTAGACGGCCTCCAGGCACCAGAAACACCCGCCGCCTAGCGTTGCCACGTCTTTTCCTGCCGGAATTTGATCTGGTGCAATGGTTTTCATTGATCGATTCACCTTATCACAGCCTTGAATGTAATCCAGTTTTCAATAGCGCTTCTTATGAGCCAGTCAAAGTGATAGCGTTACATTGAATGCTCACGAAAGTATCCCGCAGAATTTGCATTTTCCGCCGTCAGCTTTGACGGCCGTTGACTCCCGGATTCATCCTCCTGCCATGCCCGGCCCAGACAACCCGTTTTCGCCCAGACCATGAATACGAAATCCACCGACATCACAATTCGCTCCGCGTCCGCTGAAACCCTGCCCGATCAGCCAATTTCAGGTGAAGTGCTGCTAGAGAAATACGCTAAGGGGCCGGAACGCTCCATCGAAGATGTGCGCCGGCGCATCGCCAAAGCGCTCGCCGTGGTCGAGCCGGAAAACCGTCGCGCCCATTGGGAACAAAAATTCTACGAGGCGCAGGTGCAGGGATTTGTCCCGGCGGGTCGAATCGGCTCGGCCGCCGGCACCACGCTGTCCGCCACGCTGATCAACTGCTTCGTGCAGCCGGTTGGCGATTCGATTACCGAAGTGGTCGATGGTCGTCCCGGCATTTACACGGCACTTGCCGAAGCAGCGGAAACAATGCGCCGCGGCGGCGGGGTGGGTTATGATTTTTCATCGATTCGTCCAAGTGGCGCGTTGGTCAAAGGCACGATGTCGCGCGCGAGCGGCCCGGTCTCTTACATGCGCGTGTTCGATCGCTCCTGCGAAACGGTGGAATCCGCCGGTGCACGTCGTGGTGCGCAGATGGGCGTGCTTCGCTGCGATCATCCGGACATCGACGCCTTCATCCACGCCAAAGATAAAGGCGATCTCACCAATTTCAATATTTCGGTGGGCGTAACGGATGAATTCATGCAAGCGGTGGAAGCCGACCGCGAGATCGAGCTCGCGCATAAAGCCGAACCCGCCCATGCTGAGAAAGAGGCCGGCGCCTATCTGCGTGACGACGGTCAATGGGTCTATCGCAAGGTTCGCGCACGCGACCTGTGGGATCAGATCATGCGCTCCACCTACGATCATGCCGAGCCTGGGATTCTTTTTCTCGATCGCATGAATCGCGATAACAATCTTTACTACTGCGAGCGGATCGAGGCGACCAACCCGTGCGTCACCGCCGACACCTGGGTAATGACCTCTGCCGGCCCGCAGCAAGTCGAAGAGCTGATCGGCAAATCGTTCGATGCGATCGTCGATGGCAAAATCTACCCGGTGCTATCCAAAGGTTTTTTTCCTACCGGCCACAAACCCGTTTTCAAGCTGACGACGCGCGAAGGCTACGCGTTGAAGCTCACCGGCGATCATCAGGTGCTCCGCGTGTGGCACGCAACACGCTACGTACGTAAAACCGAGTGGGTTGCCGCTGATCAACTCGCTCCGGGCGATACCGTGGTGCTCCATGATCATCGTGCACTGGCCGGCTGGCAAGGAAGCCATACCTTTGACGAAGGCTATTTGCTCGGACTGCTGATCGGCGATGGCACGCTGAAGGAAGACAAAGCGGTCCTTTCAGTTTGGGATACGACGGCCCGCATGGTCGGAAATGGCGACGTGGTCCACGCGCGCGGCGTTCGCGGCATCATGGAGGCCGCCCTGGTTTCCATGCGCACACTCGGTCATCGCAGCGACTTCACCGGCTGGCAGGCGCCCATCGCCGGTCGCAATGAGCGTCGTATGGCAAGCACCGCACTGCGCGATTTAGCCAATGCATTGGGCCTTACAGCGGGTCACAAGACGATTACGCCCGCCATCGAGAAAACCTCCTCGGATTGTTATCGCGGGTTGCTGCGCGGACTGTTCGATGCCGATGGATCGGCGCAAGGCACCCAAGCAAAGGGCGTGTCGGTCCGGCTATCGCAGGCCGACCTAGGCCTCTTAGAGGCGGTCCAACGAATGCTGCTCCGCCTTGGCATTCATTCCACGCTCTACGGCAATCGCCGCCCGCCTGGCTTGCGCGCCCTGCTGGATGGTCGCGGCGGCAAACGCGAGTTTGCCGTCAAAGGAATGCATGATCTCGTGGTAAGTGACGAAAATCTCGCGCGGTTCGCCGATGTCATCGGCTTTGCCGATACCGACAAGCAAGACCGGCTCGATGTCGTGCTGGAATCCTATCGCCGGGCGATGAATCAATCGCGGTTCGTTGCGACGGTTGCATCGTTCAAGCCAGTCGGCATGGCAGATGTTTTCGATGTCACCGTCGATGATGTCCACGCCTTCGATGCCAACGGGCTCTATGTGCACAATTGCGCCGAACAGCCCCTGCCCCCTTACGGCTGCTGCTGCCTCGGTTCCATCAATCTGACCCATTTCGTCAAGTCGCCTTTTACCGAGACCGCGGAATTCGATTTCAACGCCTTCGGCAAAGTGGTCGAAACGTCGGTACGCATGTTGGACAATGTATTGGATGCCACGAAGTGGCCGCTCGAACAGCAGCGTGAAGAAGCCGCCGCCAAGCGTCGCGTCGGCCTTGGCTTCACCGGATTAGGCGATGCACTCATCATGCTTTGCCTGCGTTACGACGCAGAAGAAGCCCGCGTCATGGCCGCACGCATCTCAGAAGTCATGCGTGATCGTTCATACGTTGCATCGGCCGATCTCGCCCGCGAACGTGGTGCGTTCCCCCTCTTCAATGCAGATCTCTATCTTTCGGGCGGCAATTTCGCATCACGCTTGCCGGCTGAAGTGAAGCAGAAGATCCGTACGCAGGGCCTGCGCAATTCGCATCTGCTCTCGATCGCGCCCACCGGCACCATCAGCCTCGCCTTTGCCGACAATGCATCGAACGGCATCGAACCGCCTTTCTCATGGACCTACACGCGTCGCAAGCGCGTGGGCGATGGCACCTTCAAGGAACACGCCGTCGAAGACTACGCATGGCGCCTCTACAAGCACGTCGGCGGCGATACCAAGAACCTCCCACCCCATTTCGTGACGGCGCTGGAACTCTCGGCGCAAGCGCACAAAGACATGGTCGCGGCGGTGGCGCCCTTCATCGACACCAGCATTTCGAAGACCGTGAACGTCCCAGAAGATTATCCGTATGCGGAGTTCGAAGACCTCTATATGAGCGCCTGGAAAGCGGGTCTGAAGGGTCTTGCCACCTACCGCCCCAACAAGGTGCTGGGTTCGGTGCTGAGTGTCGAGCCGGACAAAAAAGTCGAAGCCGAACGCCAGCGCCAGCCGCAGGATGTCTTCATCAACGAAGCGAATCGGCGGCTGTCGATCAAATCATTGCCCGCACCGGTGCTCGCGTCATTGCGCTGGCCCGGTCGCCCAGACCTCACCGACGGCAATCTCGCCTGGACGTACATGCTCGCGCATCCGGGCGGTGAGTTCGCGCTGTTCGTGGGACATCTCGAACAAGCGCCCGATGCGATCGGACCGAGCGGCAAGCCCTTCCCATTCGAAGTGTGGGTGAATGGCGCGGAACAACCACGCGGTTTGGGTGCGGTAGCGAAGACGCTATCGATGGACATGCGCGCCAATGATCGCGCGTGGTTAAAACTCAAGCTCGATGTACTCGCACGCACCGTCGGCGATCAACCCTTTGACATGCCATTCCCGCCGCATGGTGAGAAACGCACGGTCCCCGGCATCGTTGCGGGCGTCGCGCAGCTCATTCGGTATCGCTGCGATCGGCTTGGCGCCTTCGAGGAAACCGGCACGACACCGGTGATGGACACGATGTTCAGCGTCAATGAACCCAAAACCGGCACCGATGGCACGTTGTCGTGGACAGTCGATATTCAGAATCCGGCAAGTGGTGAAGACTTCGTGCTCGGCCTGAAGGAAATCACGCTGCCGGGTGGCGTTACGCGCCCGTATTCGATGTGGCTATCCGGCCACTATCCGCGCGCGTTGGATGGCCTGTGCAAGATTCTGTCACTCGATATGCGTGTGATGGATCCGGCCTGGATCGGTATGAAGCTGCGCAAGCTGCTCAACTATTCCGAACCGCTCGGCGATTTCATGGCGTTTGTACCGGGTGAACGGCGGCAGCAGAATTGGCCATCCACCGTCGCGTATCTCGCGCAGCTCATCATCCATCGCTACGCCATGTTGGGCGTGTTGGACGAAGAAGGTTTGCCCACCCGTGAAATGGGCATCCTCGAAGCCCCGCGTACGTCAAACGAGCCGAAAATCATGCAAGGAGGGCTTTGCAACGAGTGCGGCAATTACTCCGTCATCAAGAAAGACGGTTGCGATTTCTGCACCGCATGCGGGGCGGTCGGAACCTGCGGATAGACATCGGGGCGGCATGCCGCCCCGTTTAACTACAGGACATCTCGCTCCACCGGTCGCGACGGATCATCGAACCATTCCTGCATCGAGCCGTCGTACACCGCGACGTTCGCAGCCCCAAGCACAGCGAGCGCGAAGGCATCACCAGTGGCGGCGATGCCAGAGCCGCAGTAAGCAATGATCCGCTTAGCGTCGAGAAGCATGGCCTTATCGAGTTTTTCGTGTAGCTCGTCGGCAGGCAAGAGCGTACCGTCCTCAGGATCGAGCAATGAGATCGCCGCAAGATGCTTCGCACCCGGAATCCGTCCATGTTGATTCCGGTATGAAGGCTTCTCGCCGGTGAATTGCGGACGGCCAAGCGCGCAAAGGATGGTCGTGTCGGCAGAACCGATCGCAGCTTCGACCTCGGACGTTCCGACGAACACACCTCGCTTGAGAGTCGCCACAAAATTCGAGCGCGCAACGGATGTCGCGCTTGTAGCGATCGGACGCCCTTCACTCTGCCATTTTTTACAGCCGCCATTGAGCAACGCGGTGCGATCATGACCGAACGCGCGCAGCATCCAGAAAAATCGCGTCGCCCACGTATAGGTCGTGGTGCTGTAGAGCACGAAGCGCTGTTCATTACGAAGCCCGAGCGCGGACATCCCCTCGGCAAATCGCTCTGCGCTGGGTAACGTGAAATTGAAGCGGCTGCCGGGAGCAGAAAAGCGCTCGATCAGATCGGCAAAGAGCGCGCCGGGAATATGCCCCTTGTCATAGGTGGCGCGGCCGCTCGTCGAGATGTACTGATCCGGCGTAACAGTGAGATCCACCGTGCAGTCGATGACCCACACATCCGGGTCATCAAGATGGTCTGCGAGCCACGCGGTATCGACGAGATAGTCGGGGCGCGCGTAGGTTGGTTCGTTCGAAGGCATGCGTCCTATCCTTTGCTGTCTTTGCTCAATCGGCCTGCGCCCCAGAGTGTTTGACCGCCACCGACCATCGTTTGATCTCCAGATCGAAAAACCTGGCGAACTCTTTGGCATTTCCGGGCCGCACGTTCATACCGGGCTTCTCGAACGCGCTGATAACCTCGGGCATGGCAAGGATCTTCAATAGCTCTGCTTCAAGGCGCGCGATGACAGCAGGCGGCGTGCCGCCGGTAGTCATCATGCCGGTCCATCCCGCTGTTTCGAAATCCGGGAAGCCACTCTCGATCATCGTCGGCGTGTCGGGCAGGAGCGAACTACGCGTTCGCGATGACACAGCCAGCACTCTCACTTTCCCTGCACGAATATGCGGCAGCGACACCGATAGCGAGTCGAACATGAAATCGACATCGCTTGCGAGCAACGCAGCGGTGGCAGCCGGCGCACCACGATAGGGCACATGCACCGCATTGAAATTGCCCTGCATCTTCATCAGTTCGCTGGAGAGCTGAATGCTGGTGCCATTGCCGTTCGAAGCAAAATTGAGCTTGCCAGGATTGCTGCGTGCAAACTCTACAAGCTCCTGAACGGTCTTGGCCGGCGTTTTCGGGCCGACCACCAACACGTTCGGTACGCTACCCGCCAGAACGATCGGCGCGAGATCCTTACGCGTATCGAACGGCAAGGTCTTGTAGAGCGAAACATTGATCGCGTTGGGAGGCGCCACGACCAACAACGTATGCCCGTCCGGAGCCGCCTTGGCGACGAAGTCAGTGCCGATGTTGCCGCCCGACCCGGTCTTGTTCTCCACGATCACCGGCTGCCCCAACGCCTCGCCAAGCCTTGGCGCTAGCACACGCCCAGTGAAGTCGGTGATGCCGCCGGGCGGAAAGGTCACGATCAACCGCAATGGTCGCGATGGAAATGGTTGGGCGATCGCCACCACGGACGCCAAGCAGAGCAAGAGGAGCGTGAGGATCTTTCCATGCTGCATGCCAATTCTCCGTTACGTAGGAACAACGCTTGCAGGAGTAGTATGCCGCTACTCTTGCTTGATCCCCGCCCTCTTCACCACCGGGGCGAGCAGATCGTAGTATTGCTGTGAAAGCTTCATCGTCTCGGCGAGCGAACCGGCTGCAAACGGTTCTAGCCCGATGCGGCCAAGACGTTCCTCGATGTAACCCTTGTCGGCGACGATCTTCGCCATCTCCGCATGCAGGCGTTCGAGAATCGGTTGCGGTGTGCCGGTCGGAGCGAAGACTGCATACCACGAGAGATACTCGACACCTTTCACGCCGGTCTCGGTGATCGTCGGCAGATCGGGGAATACGGGCGAGCGCGTCGGCGCCGCGACCGCGATGCCGCGAAACTTCCCGGACTTCAGATGCGGTGTGAACGAGGAAGGCAAGCCAAGCGCAAACTGCACGTCACCGCGCATGAGGGAGGTCACGGTCTCACCCGACCCCTTGTAGGGGACGTGCAAGACCTGCATGCCAGTGGCGCCGATCAACATCTCGGTCACGACGTGGTGCGGCGAGCCGATGCCCGAGCTGCCATAGGCGAGTGCGCCCGGCTTCAACTTCGCGAGCGCGACGAGTTCCGCGACGCTATTCACCGGCAGCGATGGATTCACCGCGAGGAAGAACACGCCCTTCGCGAGCGTGCCGACCGGCAGGAGATCCTTCACCGGATCGAAGGTCAGCTTCGGGTTCGCGAGCGCACCGAGCGGTGCGGCTTCGCTCCAGAAGAGCAAGGTGTAGCCGTCGGGCGCCGCGCGTGCCGCGGCCGCGGCGCCTATCATGGTCGCGGCACCGGCGATGTTATCGACGATGATCGTGGCGCCCATATTTTGCGCGAGTTTGTCGGCCGCGATGCGCGCAACAACATCGATCCCGCTGCCGGCTGGGACCGGGCTGATCATGCGAATCGGCTTCGCCGGATAGCCTTGCGCGCAGGCGACGCCAGCCGCCAATGCAAATATGAACCCGATGCTCCTCATTGCGTCTCCTCTGTCTCAATGACGTACAGAATCATGCGGCGCTCTCCGTGGGCGAGGGAGGCGGCCCGTTCGACGCTCATGATAGTCGATGCCTCGACATTCCCCCGGGCGTGATTTCGCCCGCTCAATTCCACGCCGATTCACCACGAATGGTCGAAGCTCAAAACGAATCGTTATTCCTTGTTGCAGCCTGTTATACGTTGTGCCGCGTGGAAGAACCTAACGTGACCCCATAGCACGCTGCGCGTACCTTTTGGCGTTCGATGCATTGGCGACTCGAACGCACAAAGGGGACGCTCAAAGTGGGATTTCCTATGTTTTCTCATTTCAACCGGTCCTGGCATGCATCCATGTTAGGGTTGCTACTTGCGTCGAGCCCCGTCTGTTCCAATGCCACGAGTTTTCTTGATGGTCTCAGGGACGATTCGAAGTCCTATCCGACCGTCGGCTTGATCGAGTTTGCGTCCAACGCTGATGCGACGATCAGCGAAGGCGCGACGCGGCGGTTCCGGCGGCATCTTGAAGCGACACGCCCTGACATTCGCTTTCTCGAAATCGGCACGTGCGAAGATGTTCTCGCGGCGATCGACGCCACCGAGCTCGACACCGATGCCATCCGCAAGATCGGCGAATTGTGGGGTCTCGTGGCCGTATTTATCGGCGACATCAACCACTCGGATTCCAAGCCTAGCCTCGGTAAGAGACAAATTGACCGCCAACCACCCAGCGTCAACCCCGAGGTAAAAGGCGACATTGCGGCCCGCCTCATCGAAACGCAGCATGGCCGCGAAATCTGGCGTAGCGCTTCATGGGTGAAAAAACGGCCCACTAGCGTACGGGTGGCCATGGGCGCAGGCGGGAGCGGCGTCCTACCGCAATCAGACCCGCGCGGCCAAATGGTCCCGGCGTTGGTCTACTTGCTGACCCAATATTTTCGTGCAGACGATGGCATAGGCAATGATCCGAAGAACGCACTGACTGCTCCTCAGGAATGAGATGGAACGCGACGCGTTCCTAGCGTCAACCCGATCGCCGGCGTTTGCAATCGCCGAACCACGAACTTTGCGATGGAAAAGGCATCGGCTGTAGCGTGTCATGGCAGACGATCGCACCAACGATCGAGCGATGCCTACATCAACGCCTGCGAAAGATCACCGATGATGTCATCCGGATGTTCGATGCCGACCGAAATTCGAATCAATCCATCGGTCACTCCGGACTGCTCCCGCAGCGCACGTGGCACGCCCGAATGCGTGGTGGACGCCGGATGCGATACCAGCGTCTCCGTGCCACCGAGGCTCACCGCCAGCTTGCAGAACCGCAATCGATCCAGCAAGTCAAAGGCCATCGCTTCAGCCCCATGCACTTCGAATAAGAACGTCGCGCCGGCCCCTTCGCATTGCCGTTCGAACACGGCGCGCGTCGCCGGATCAGTGAGAAAACCAAGATAGTGGACCGTGAGAACGCGTGGATGGTCGCGTAGGAATGTGGCGACCCGCAATGCATTGCTCGCCGATCGCTCGAAGCGCAGTTGCAGGGTTTCCAACGATCGCATGAGCATCCAGCAGGTATGCGGATCGAGCTGGGTGCCCAGTGCGCTTCGCATCGTGACCACCTTGCTCACCAGATGCGCAGGTCCGCAAAGACCGCCCGCCATCAGGTCCGAGTGGCCGCCTGCGTATTTGGTGAGTGAGTAGACGACCAAATCGGCGCCCGCTCACAACGGCTTTTGATGCACCGGCCCGAGCATGGTGTTGTCGACGATCACAGGCGGGCGCCTGCCTTGGCGCAAGCCGATCTCATTGGCGACCTTCGCCATCTCGGCAAGGTCCACCAGACTGTTCGTTGGATTACCGGGCGTCTCGACCATGATGGCGCCGATTGGCCCCTTCTTCACACCTTCCGAGACCGTGGCACGGATGCAGACCGGATCGATTCCGTCGGCAAGACCGACCGCGTGAACGCCGAACGCGGTGAGCTGATTCAACAGCAGCGTCTCCGACCCACCGTAGATCGTCCGCGAGTAAATGAGAACATCGCCTGGGCGAAGAAACGTCAATAGCGTGGTGGCGATCGATGCCATGTCGGTCGAGAAGACCGCTGCCTTTTCCGCGCCATCCCAGACGGCGATGCGATCTTCCAGCATCTCGAGATTGGGATTGTTGAACCGCGAGTAAATCAAGCCGGTGCGTTCGCCCGGCCGCGCCGCCTGCCGGCCCGATGCGATGTCAAAAAAATCCTTGCCGTGTTGCGCGCTCTGAAAAACGAACGTCGAGGTGAGAAAGATCGGCGGCTTCAACGAGCCCTCGGAAAGCGCGGACGAATAGCCGTATCCCATCATGAGTGTTTCAGGATGCAGAGCTTGGCCTTCCGGCTCCTTTTGCATGTAGTCGGCAGAACCCATGGCGAACCCCAGTTGCGTTACGGCGGGCGCGGCGCATTCATCAATGCGATGGACAGCAACAGCCTGCGGATCCCATGGCACCACGGGATCACGATGACAGCATGGACCGCGCGCGAATCCTCGGGCAAGCGCGAACGCCCGCCGACTGCCTACTATGTAACGGGGCTCGGGTAACGAGTCCGACCGTGAGGTTGCGCGGGGGCCCGCCTAGCGTGCGTCCAGAAAAACCTGCACTGCGCGGATGAGCTGGAGCCGGTTCTTCTCCAGCATGAGGGTGTGGGTGCCCTCGCCGATCTCGGTATAGATCTTGTAAGGCGCGTTCGTCAAACTCGTAAAGAGTCGCTGCGCCATGGCCGCAGGCGTATCGACATCCCACTCGCCTTTAATCAGCATAGTGGGAACGCGGATACTGGCGGCGTCATACATCGCCTTGCCGGCCAACCATCGGCCGAAGATATCCTGCAGTGCGCCATTCGGTGCGCGGACCACCGGCGGATTCTGCGCGGCCCCGATCGGGTCAGACTCGAGCACCGCTTTACTCCATGCCGCGAACCAACCCGCCGAGATCAGCGCTTGCTGTTTATCGGCCGGAACGCCGGTCAACCAACGCTTGTGCGCTGCATCGATCGTCACCGACCGATAGGCAGTGGTGGGCACTGGGGGCGCGCCAGTACCGGACGGCGGTGTCCAAACGGGCGCAACCAACACGAGCTTCGCGACCTTGTCGGGATTGCGAGTGGTAAAGAGCGCGGTGGTTGTCGTCCCCCACGACCATCCCATTAGGCCAAGACGGGTGATGCCACGTCGCATCAAAATGAACTCGACCGCAGCCTCGATATCGCGCACCGCTTCTTCGGTCGCCGCAAAAGGCGGATTGGCGTCCGCGGGCCGCGACATCGCGGGCGGCCGGGAAGAACGACCATAGCCGCGCACATTGACCAGATAGACGTCATAACCGCGCTCGGCAAGGTATTCCATCCATGAGTGGCCATCAACACGCAGGTCAAACGTGGCCTCCCCAGGATAGGTTGCCCCATGCACGAACAAGAGGGTGCGATCACCGGTGAAGACCGTCTTGTCATTCGCAAATTTGTTGCGGACGAACAATTGCACGCCTGGATCGCGGGCGGGAATCAAGAAATCTTCGGTCTGCAATGGACCGCCGATGTATTGCATGGCGCATCCACCCATGACGAGGGTAACCAGCCCGACGAGTGCGCAACGGATGATTGCCGTTACAAATTTTCCTAGTATGGTGTGATTCAACCTCGATGCCTCTTCAACAGCCGCTATCGCGGGGCGAGGTCAAGGATCATTCGAACACCGCTATTGCCCTTTTCAACCGCTTCATGGGCCAGTGCGATGTCAGACAGCGAAAACGTGCGCATCGGCAAATGACGAATTTTCCCATTGATGGCAAGCCCGCTGTAGTCGGCCACCGCATGCTTATAGGCGTCGGCAGGCAACTCGTACATGTAGATAAACCGAATCGTCGGTTGGTTTTGAATACCCCATGCCGAACTGATTGATCCCTCGGCCCCTCCTGCACCGTACACGACGACCGTGCCGCGCTTTTTCATGATCTTCGGGAAGAGCGGTGCGTTGAGCGAGAACTGCGGTTCGAGCAGACGATCGACACCTTGGCCATCGGTCAAGGCCGCCACGCGCGCACCAACATCCTCCTTGCGAAAATCGATCACTGCATCGGCACCGGCTGCCATGGCGGTTGCGCCTTTCTCGGCACTGCCCACCGTCGCGATCACTCTTGCACCTTTGGCCTTAGCGATCTGAATGCCGTAGATACCCACTGCACCGGTACCGCCTGCCACCAGCACCGTCTGACCGGCCACTGAACCGTCCAATACCACCGCCCAATGCGCGGTCAACCATGGCACACCCAGACACGCACCCTCGAGAAACGTCGATTTGCCGGGCAACAGGACAGCCCGGTCGGACGGCAACGTGATGAATTCGGCCGCGGTACCAAAGGCGCGTTGCCACTGCGCCATGTACAACCATACGCGCTCACCGATTCGTTCGCGTGGTACGCCGCTGCCCACGGCATCAATGACGCCAGAACCATCCTGATGCGGAATGATCCGCTCGAAGGCCATCCCACGACGGCGCGAGCCGCTCCGACCGTACATATCGGTCGGATTGATCCCCGAGGCATGCACCCGCACCCGCACTTCACCCACGCCCGGCTGGGGATCAGGCATCGCGCCAATTTGCAGAACCTCGCGGGCCGGTCCTTGCGTACTGTACCAAGCTGCTTTCATACGATATCCATGTATATGGGCGCAATCGCCGATCTGATCACTTTACCTCAGGTAAGCTAACTTCCCACGGCGCCTTGAGTATTCACATAGACCGCATACAACGAATGGCTGGCAGCCATGAACAAGCGGTTGCGATGCCGCCCACCGAAGCAGACGTTCGCACAACGTTCCGGCAGCTGAATTCGCCCGATCAGTTGGCCGGTGGGGTTGAAGATCATGACCCCATCCAGTTCCGCGGCCCCCATGCCCCAACCGCACCACAGATTGCCGTCGATATCGCAGCGAAAGCCATCAGGCGTTCCCGGCCCCGCATCAATGAGTTTGCGGCCGTTGGTGACTGACTTGCCGCCATCGGTGACTTCGAACGCCATGATCGAGCGGGGCGACACGCCACTCTCGACCACATAGAGCAGCGATTCATCCGGCGAAAACGCGATGCCGTTGGGACGATCCATCGAATCGATGACGATAGCAACCGCCCCGGTCCGCCCGTCGATGCGGTACACGTTGTTGGAAGCCGTCTCCTGTTTGGCCCTTGCGCCTTCGTAATAACCGATAATCCCGTAGGGCGGATCGGTGAACCAGATCGAGCCGTCCGATTTGACCACCACATCATTCGGTGAATTCAGCCGCTTGCCGTCGATTCGATCGGCCAGCACGGTGATCGAGCCGTCATATTCAGTGCGGGTCACCCGGCGCGTGCCATGCTCGCAGGTGATCAACCGTCCTTGTCGATCGCGGGTATTGCCATTCGCATAATCGGAAGGCTTGCGAAACACGCTGACGGCACCCGTCTCTTCATCCCAACGCATCATCCGATTGTTGGGAATGTCACTCCATAGAAGCGTACGCGTATCACCCATCCACACCGGCCCCTCGGCCCAGCGATAGCCGGTACCCAATCGCTCCACGGTGGCCGCGGCCACCCGGTACTTGGCAAAGTTCGCATCGAGCACGTGAATCGCCGGATCGGGATAACGCGCCGCCGGTTGCCAGGGCGCCATGCTCGTATCGATTTTATCCAACTCGGTCTCCCCACAATTAATTGGCGTTCGGCAACAACACGACCTTGCCGCCACGGCCTTCACGTGCCGCGTGCCTAAGCGCTTCATGGATGCGCGCCAGCGGATAGGTCGCTTCGACCGGCAAACGAAACTCGCGCTTCACCACCATCGCCGCCAGCGCAAGGAACATCGCCTTCACTTCTTCGCGATCGGCGGTCAGCATCCAACGGCTAAACCAGAATCCTCGCAGGTTCACATTGCGAAACACGACATCCGATGGCGCGAGCTGGCAATCTCGCCCGGACAACAATCCATAGTTCACCACGGTGCCATCGTCTTCAACCACACTCGCCAGACGCCCGACTGCATCGCCCGCGACCGCATCGATACCTAGACGCGGCTTACGATCACCGACCACCGCGGCGACCCGTGCAGCAAGATCGGGCCCATCCACGATCACAACATCAGCACCAAATTCCTTCAAGTGGACTTCCAGCCCGGCGCGCCGCACCACATTGATCGTGCGCACGCCCATCGCCTTGGCAAGTTGAATGACGCTCAAGGCCACCGAAGAATTACCGGCGTTTTGGATGATCCAATCACCGGGCGCAAGCGCAACGTACTTCCTCAGCATTAGCCACGCACTGGGCGGATTCGCACTCAGCAGGGAAAGTTGGATGACGTCGGCCTCGGGGAGCGCAAACAATTTGTCGGCTGGTGCAATAACACGCTCTTGCCAATTGCCTCGCCCGCCGCGCAGCGACACCATGACGCAATCCCCTACATGAAGGTGCGTGACGCCGGCACCGACTTTGGTCACACGCCCGGCAGCACCCCCGCCCGCATAGACCGGCAGCAGTGGCGGTATCGCCCCATAGCGTCCGGAGAATTGCAACAGATCGGCCGGCTGGATCGGCGATGCTTCGACATCGACCAGTACCTCGCCCGCAGCGGGAGGGCCTGGGTCTGCGAGATCGATCAACTCGGCCACATCAGCCGCCACACCGAATTTGGCGAATCGGATGGCTTGCATAGGATTGAATGTCGTGGAAGGTGAGTGGAGACTATTGAAAAGTAAAAAGTGAAAGGTGCAGGGTGAGCCCCCTCATTCCCGCTGTAGGGGCTTTTCACTTTTTACTTTTCACTTTTCACAGCGCGCGTGCCCACGCCCGCTACCTAGGGTCTGGTGCTTCAAACGTGATGCCAAGATTCTGAAAGTTATCCCACACCTTCTGCCCAAAGCGCTTGCGCACCTCTACGCCGATCGATGGATCGAACTTCACATCCGCAAAGGTCTTCTCGCCGTGCACCATGACCAGCAGCTTGGCATCCGGAAGGTCCGACACATTCCGAAACCGACGAAACACGCCAGGGGGCACCGCGCACATATCGCAGGGGTCTAGCGTGACGCTGTGCTCGCCTCGATCACCCCAGATAATTTCATAGCGCCCGCTCATGCAAACGAAGATCTCATGCGTTTCGCAATGTGCGTGCAGCGACGGTCCTTGTCCCGGCGGACACTCGGCAATAACGACTTCCAATCCCTTTGCGCCGATGATGGCGGGCTTTGCCGCATTGCGCTTGTTGCCCGCGGGGGCAAGCATCGAATACACGCTGTGCGCCGCGATCAACTCATAGGCTTCGCCCGGCACGCCGACATTCGATTCCTTGAAGCTCGCCTTGGTTGGCTGCAGCGCTTTGAAACGCGCCACATAGCTTTGCATCTGCACGGGCGTGAGTTGAGGGGTACGCATATCAGGTTCCTTTCGTGAATTTCGCTCGCATCCATTCTATCGTCGCAGCGGGTACGCGACGCCCGCTCATACCTTGCGAAGATTCTTCGTCTCCACCAGTTCGCGCACGCCGCTATGGCGGATCAACCGCAACTCACGACGTGGATAGTCGACGATCTCCTGCGGCAGGCGCTGCCCGATCACCAGACACACCAGAGGCTCGGCGCCATCATTGATCATTTCGTGGGCGACCCCATTACACGGACAGCCGATGAAATCGCCGGGCCCGATGCGTTGCTTGGTCTCACCGATGGTTGCCATCCCGCGTCCGGAAAGCACGTAGATGCACTCCTCCTCATAGCGATGGACGTGATACTCGGTGGAATAATCGTCAGGCGCAACCGTAATCAGATGGACGCCGATGTTTTTAAGCCCAACTGCATCGCCCAAGGATTTGTTGTAGCGAATAGCGAGCGGATTGACGAAGTGGACGCGTTTCTCGGCGGGCATCGCAGCAATCGCGGCGGCGGAAAGAAAGAGTGGCGCGCTTTCGGGCATGGATGACTCCCTCGGTATAGGTACACAACGGTGCCGCGAAGACAAAGGGCCGCATGAGCGGCCCTTTTCGATTACTCACTGATTGCCGCGCGCCCCGCGCGAAATCAGATATGTCGCCCAGTGAAGAAAGCCTTGTTCGTGTCCTTGGTGGGCTCGATGCCGGACCGGATCAACCCTTGACGAAGGGCGTTCATCTGGCCGTCATTCATGCGCATGGTCGGGCGGCGCATCGGTCCGCCGTTAAAGCCGTTCAACCAGCCCTGGAATTTCCACAGCATGCGATGCAGGAACAGTGTCTGCGGCGTATAGGCATTGGCAGCAGCGTTTGCTTTGCGGGCCGGATGCAACTGCCAATAAAGCTTGGTGGCTTCGTCGAATTTCTCTTCCATCAAAAGCTTGTGGATGCGCGGAATCATCGGCCCGAAGTATTCGGTGTTGCTGGTACCGCTGAACTGGATCGGCGCAAGCTGAGCGAGCGCGATCATGTCGTGCTCCAGCGGGCAAGTGATGATCAAGTCTTTACTGAACAGGCGATGACACTCGACAAACCCCATGATCGATGGCATGCCGCCTTCGGCCTTGATTGCCACCACGTTGGGGCAATCCTTGATCAGGCGCCGAATCAGCGTGGCCGGAATGTCCGACGGATGCACGCGATCGAAGCCCCACAGCGGCACCGGGAAGAGCAGCACCGCGAGATTGGTCGCATCGCAGAATGCCTTGGTGTAATCGTAGATGTCTTGCTCGGTCTCCGGATAGAAATTGGGCGGATACGACAACAGGATCAGCTCCGCGCCATTGGCCTCGGCGATCTTCACCGCGGCAATGTTTTCTTCCAGGTCGTTGAAGCTCGCATGATGGATCAGCATCAGCCGGCCCTTCGACTCGTCATTCGCCCATTCGAAGAACTGGCGATATTCGTCCAGCGTAATCGCGACTTCGGACACCAGCAGCGTCCCCCGGAAGCCATATTCCAGTTCCAGGCGAATATCGTGCCGGATACCCTTCTCGTTCAGCCCTTTCAGGTTCTGGGTGTAGGAAGGGATGACGACGTTCGCGACGCCACGCATTTGCTCGCGAGCCCATTCGCGCGCTTCGGATTTCTTGTACTTTGCCATGTCTCGCTCCTTGGGGAATGGATGTTAAAAGATGGAATTTATACCTGACGCGGCACGAGCGCCATCGGCAGCGGCACGGCGAGCTTTCGCTCGATGGCCCGCTGATAGGCAATCTCCGCCACCGTGATATCTTGAATCGCCGCGCCCACCGACTTGTACATCGGAATCTTCGCGGCGGCGAGGCGATCGGCGAGCTTACCCATGATGAGGTCATTCAGCGTGGCCATCTTGTGTTCGAAGGCAACGCCCGCCTTTTTCGCATCGATGAAATCACCGGTTTCCTCGATGACTTCATGCACCATGTCGCACACGATGAGATCACAGACCTCGATCGTGCGCGGATCGATTTCATGTTGTTCGGGCAGCGTCGCACCGATCGAGACGACCATCTGGCCCGGTCGCAACCAGTCGCCGGAAAAGATCGGCGTCTCATTATGTGAACGGGCAGCGGCGATCAGCAGATCAACCCCTTCGACCGCCTCACGCGAGGTGGCGACGGCCTTGCAATCGACCTTGAGTTCCTCGGTAAATCGGGTGGCGAATGCCTCGCGACGGGCCGTTGTCGGGCTGAATACCTGCACCGTTTTAATCGGCCGCACACGGGAAATCGCGCTCAGATGCTCCTGCGCTTCGGCCCCGCTACCTAAAATGCCGACGTTCAATGCGCCCTGCTTGACCATCGCATCGACCGCGACCGCTGAGGTGGCGGCCGTGCGGAGCGCAGTGATATGGAGAGCATCGACCAATGCCACGAGTTCACTCGTTTCCTGGTCGAACAATGAAACGAGATAGCTCACCTTGCGCTCGCGTGCCACGCCAAACACCTTGGTGCCCATGAACGGGCTGGCCGGCGGACAAGAAACCAAGCCGCGCAGCCAAGTCTTGTTGCCGCGGGCCACCGCGCGATAGCTCGTATGCGACTGGTGCTGGACCGCATAGGCGGCGCGCAAACCGCTGATCATGTCGTCCCATTCGAGCACTTGCTCGGTGGCGGGGGCCGGAATGAAGACGGTTTCGCGACTCACGACGACTCCTGCATTGGACAGACCCCGATCAATATTGAACGGACCAAAGGATACCTCCAAAAAAGAATTGGCCGGAGCCGGCCGCCTCGAAGCCAAGCCATAGCGAACACCGGTTCCCGCCCTCCTCGTCCACTCGACGCAGCACCGCATTGACACACGCGTGCAATGGAATGTCACAGAAGGATCCACGCTCACGCGATGCCCGGCATTTTGGCGGAATAGGCGGGAAGACCGCGATGAAAGTTGACAAATGATCGCAGGTCGGCGCGCACTGATGCCATATGGACCACGCGGGCCCATGGTCTACTTCTGGCAGCCGCTCGCGCCATTGTGGACCATGATCAATACGCCGTGGGCGCAAGGCGCCGCCAGGAGAGACCGACATGCTGCCAAAGTTCATTTACGACGCACTGCCTTATCTCGTCGCCATCACCGGCGCGAGCGCCGCATTGATTGTCTACAACCGCTTTGCGGTCGTTTCCGGCTTTGTCCTCATTGTTCTGGCACTAGTGATTGTGCATATGCGCCTCGATTCCCGGACCCGGCGCGTTAGCCAATTGGAAGGCGAACTCCTCCGATTACGCGCCGGTCGCGCGCGAGCGCGCTAAAGCAGCCTCATAGCATTCTGCCGTCGCGTCCCGCGGCATTGACGCATCCCAGATGGCGCCGCAACGCGACCGCCGCGGCCTACCCATCTATCTCCCGGCGGAGGACGACATCCCACGAAATGCGCCTTGACCCGACTTCCAAGCGGGTCGTAACATGCGCCGGCACGTCCACCCCTTCAGGAGACATGACATGCCGCAGTCCTTCGCCGGGCTGGTCGAAGACGACCAGGATAACGGCCTGTTTCGCGTTAATCGTCGCGCCTTTATTGACCCGGCCGTCATGGAGGAAGAAAAGCGTACGGTGTTCGGTCAGTCGTGGCTTTATGTGGGACACGAATCGGAGCTACCGGAACCCGGCTCCTTCGTGCGTCGCGAAGTCGCATGGCGGCCGGTTATCATGGTCCGGGACGAAGCGGGAACGGTGCGCATCCTCTTCGACACTTGCCCGCATCGGGGCAACACGGTATGCAAGGAAGCTGCGGGAAAAACCAAACGCTTCCAATGTTTCTATCATGGCTGGACGTTCAATACGCGGGGCGAACTGATCTCAGTTCCCGATAGCGCGGGGTACGGACCCGGTTTCGACAAGAAGAATTTCCCGCTGGCGACGCCACCCCGGGTGGAGACCTACCGTGGTCTGGTCTTCATGAGCCTCAAGGCCGACATCGTCGACCTCGTCACCTACTTCGGTCGCGCGAAGGAATATCTCGATCTGATTCTCAACCACTCAGAAGACGTAGAGATCGTTCCAGGGCAACAGTCCTACAGCATGCGCGCCAATTGGAAGCTTCTGGTCGAGAACAGCATCGACGGCTACCACGCGATGATGACGCATGAGCGTTATTTCATCGACTATATGGAAGACCTGGGCGGCAGTTCGAAAGATTGGGAATCGATTGTCGCGCCCATCCCCGGCAACACCGGCATCGAGTTGGATAGTGGACATGCCGTCATCGAAAATCCGATCGGCAAACTGCCGATGAGCGCGAATGCCGCGCAGCATCTGGGCAAGGTGCGCGCCGAGCTCGAGGCCAAATTCGGCCGGGAGTACACCGAACGGATGGTGGGCTTTAGCCGCAACCTGTTCATTTTTCCGAATCTGATCTTCGTACAGAATTTTCGTACCGTGCGCACGTTCTATCCGGCCTCCCCCGATTACCTCAAGGTCAACGCGTGGGCACTGTTGCCCAAGGGCGAACCCGCGGCGATCAGGCGGCTGCGTCACGACAACTTCATTTCATTTCTTGGGCCGGGTGGCTTCGGCACGCCCGATGATGTGGAAGCCCTTGAGAACTGCCAGCGCGGATTTGCCGTGCGCGAAATGGAGTGGTCCGACATTTCGCGCGGCATGAAACGACCACCGACATCCAGCGATGAAATCCAAATGCGCGCCTTCTGGCGCCGGTGGTACCAATGCCTCTACCCGTCATACGCGCCGCAAATGGAACGCCCTGTCCCGGCGCAAGTCGCAGCCGTGCCCAACCGGCGTGCTGCCTGAACACGGAGCTCCGCAACACCATGCACGATATCAACCGCGAGGTCATCGAGACCTTTCTCTACCGCGAGGCGGATCTCCTCGATCGGTGGCAACTCAACGAATGGCTCACGCTATTCACGCGCGACGCCTACTACCAGGTTCCGCCGCTTGATGCGCGCGAGCTGCCGCCTGAGCAGGCGCTGTACTTGGTCGACGACAACTACGAGCGGCTCAATTCGCGCATCAAGCAGCTGCTGAAGGGCAATGCGCATGCGGAGAGCCCGGTATCGCGCACCCGGCGTGCCGTCACCAACGTCATGTTCGCCTTGCAACCGAATGGCGAAGTCCAGGTGCGGGCGAATTTCATCATTCATCGCGTGCGACGTGAATTGCTAGATGTATATATGGGTCGCTATGACCACATCCTCGTGCAAACAGACGGGAAATTGCAGTTCCGAATGCGCAAAGCCGTGCTGGACCTTGAAGCGCTGCGGCCGCAAGGAAAAGTGAGCATCATCATTTAAGGCGAAACCATGCGTCTCAAAGGCAAAGTAGCGATCATCACCGGCACCAGCCCCAACATCGGTGGCGGCATAGCGGAGGCACTGGCCGCCGAGGGTGCCGGCATCATGTGCGTTGATGCCGATGCGGCCAATGCAAATGACTGCGCGCGCTATATCGAGAAAAGTGGCGGGAAAGCGATTGGGCGGCAATGCAACGTTCTCGATGAAGCGCAGGTCAAAGAGGTGGTGCGGGAAACCGTCCGCGCGTTCGGTAAAGTGAATGTGCTGGTGAATGGCGCGGTGAAATACAACCTGAAAGGCTTGCTCACGATGCCGATGAGCGAGTTCCGCGAACAGGTTGATTTGATCCTCACCGGCGCCTTCGTATTCACCAAGCACACGGCCCAGGCGATGATCGATGGCAAAGAGCGGGGCAGCATCATCCACCTGGCGTCCACCGAGGCGCATCAAGGCAATCCACAGAACGTTGCCTACTGCACCGCGAAGGCCGGCATCCTCAACATGGCGCGGGCCAATGCCATGGAACTCGTGCAATACGGCATTCGCGTCAACAGCCTCACCCCAACGGCTACTGACCCGACTGAATCGGTCGACCGCGCCGAGCGCTGGGGCCGCCCGCGCTGGGACATCACCAATCACCTGGCACTCAAGCGCGGCAAGCTGCTACCGACGGGCAAACCGCCCAGCCCAAGCGATTACGGCTACGCGGCGGTGTACCTGGCGTCCGATGAATCCCGCTTCGTCACCGGCACCGATATGCGGGTCGATGCGGGCGCGATCGCGCGGTACTGGGGATGGGGTGAAGGGACGCTGAGTTAGCGTAGACAAAAGATAGCCCCTCTCCCCAGCCTCTTCCTTACGGGGCGTGCAGTCCGTTGCAGCGGGCTGCCGTTCGACGAGCGGGAAGCATGCTTCCCGAAACCTCGTCCCACCCCGCCCTCGGGCGAGGCGCTTTCTACTTTGGCGGTGCGGCCGAAGGCGGCGTCAATTCACGCGGGCCTCGGCACCCAACCCCATCAGTTCACCGATACGCGTCGAATCCGCTTTGATCGATGCGGTACTTGCCTCATGTACCACGTGGCCACGGTCCATGATGATGCAACGCGACGCCAGATCGAGTGCAACTTCGATCCGCTGCTCGACCAGCAGCACCGCAAGGGCCCCGTCGCCGACCGCCGACTTCAACGCGGCGACGAGTTGCTCGACCACCACCGGTGCCAGTCCCTCGGAGGGCTCGTCCATCAGCAATACCTTCGGATTGCCGACCAGCGCGCGAGCAATCGACAACATCTGTTGCTCCCCACCCGACAATTGGCGACCGAGACTCGTCAGGCGATTCGCGAGACCCGGAAAGAGCTTCAGCGCTGACGCTTGCGTCCAGCGACCCGGCCGTTGCGCCACAGCTAGATTCTCTTTCACGGTGAGACTCGCAAACACTTCGCGTTCCTGCGGCACATATCCCAGCCCTGCCGCCGATCGCTGATAGGTTCGCAGCGGCACGAAGTCGGTCGCACCGAAACGAATCGCGCCGGAACGCCGTTGCGCACGCCCAACGATCAATTCCAG
Source organism: Betaproteobacteria bacterium (assembly GCA_009693235.1). GTDB lineage: Bacteria > Pseudomonadota > Gammaproteobacteria > Burkholderiales > SG8-39 > SHXR01. The sequence goes on from SHXR01000004.1 coordinate 26,996, forward strand.
CAAGGTGGATTTGCCCACGCCATTACGCCCGATGATGGCGACCGTTTCGCCCGCTTGCACCGTGACGGACAAATCTTCGATGACGGTGGTGGGGCCCCAACCGCCGGTGAGGCCGCGTATCTCAAGCATGGGTTGTCCTCGCACCGCCCAGATACACCGTGCGTACCTCGCTGCTTGACATCACCTCTTGCGGCGACCCAGTCATCAACACGCGACCGGCCACCAGCACCATCACCTCTTGCGCGAATTGGCGCACCACATGCATGTCGTGCTCGATCAACAGGATCGCAAGATCCTTCGGTAAGCGCGCAATCGTATCGAGCAGTCGTGCCACTTCATTACCGGGGATGCCGGCAGCGGGCTCATCGAGCAGCAGGACCTTCGGATCCAGCGACAAGGCGATTGCGATCTCCACCAGTCGCTGTCGCCCATATGAAACATCGGTGATGGTCTGGTGCCGCACGTCAGCGAGCCCAAGCATATCCAGGATCGCCTCAGAACGCTCGACCAAAGGCTTGCAGCGTCCGGCCGGTCGCAACATGGCAAAGCTTGACCCCGCATGTTCACTCACTGCGAGGAAGACATTCTCCAGAATGGTGAGACCGCGAAAGAGATTGTTGATCTGAAACGTCCGTACCAGACCCTGCTTGACCCGCAAGGCGGGCGCAAGGGCGGTGACGTCGCGGCCGTTCAGCACGACAGTCCCGGTGTCCGGCCGCAACAGGCCGGTGAGCAATCCAACCAGCGTGGTCTTGCCCGCTCCGTTCGGCCCGATGAGTGCGAGACGCGCACCCACCGGCACCTTGAGCGTCACATCATCGGTGACCACCAGCGCACCGAAACGCTTGACAAGTCCGATTGCCTCCAGCGCGCTCATCGGCCACCCCGCAGCCGAGCGGCGAGCATCGCTGCCACGCCAAGCATGCCGCCCCGCGCGAACATGACCACCACGATGAGCAAGCCGCCGATCACGAACATCCAGTGGAACGGATTCCATTCGGACGCCACCTGATGCACCAGCATGTAGACCGGCGCACCGATCAATGCGCCATAAAGCCGTCCAACGCCGCCCAGCACCAACATCACCAGTGCATCGATGGATTTCTCCACCGAGAGCGCTTCCAGACCAACGAATTTCACCGTCTGCGCCGAGACCGCTCCCGCAATTCCTGCGATGAAGCCGCTCACGACATATACGACGACCAATTGACGCCGCACCGGCGTACCGATAAAGCGCATCCGCTCGGTGTTTTCGCGCAGACCCTGCAGGGAAACGCCAAACGGTGAGGAGACCAGGCAACGCACCACCAGAAACAGCACGAACAGCCAACCCAGCGCGTAGAGATAGGAGGTCTGTCCAAAGACGGTCCACTTGAAAAGACCCAGCAGCGGATCGAGCTTGATGCCCCGCAACCCGTCATCGCCACCCGTGATCGCGATGGCCTTGTTGCCCGCTTCATAAAGGATGACATTGAGTGCGAGCGTCACCATGATCTGCGGCAGGCCGGAAAGTCCCATGAGGACCGGCCCCACCATCAAAGCGAAGGACGCCGCCGCGAGTCCCGCGAGAATCGCGCCGGTGATCGGTTCGTGATGGCCGGCGAGCGAAATCAAGCCGGCCCCGTACGCGCCGATGCCGAAGAACACGGCGTGCCCCATGGACACCACGCCGGCATAGCCCATCACCAGATCGAGCGAGAGCGCAAAGAGCGCCATGATCACGATCGCGGTCGCCAGCGAAAGATTCCGCGGGAACAGAAAAAACACCGCAAGCGCCATGAGCCAATAGGCAATCTCCGCCCAATGGATGCGATGCCGATTCAGCAACGGCGAATGGTTCATCGCGACGACGGGGAATGCAGCAACGTATGGCCGCGGAACACCATCCAGGCGATGAGCACGGCGTAGATGATGAAGCCACCGATCTCGGGATGAAAGTATCGGCCGGCTGTATCAATCACACCAAGCGCGATCGACACCCACGCAGAAGCCCTGAGGTTGCCGATTCCAGACATCGACACGACGATGAGAATCAGCACCAGATATTTGAATGCATAGGCCGGTTCGAGCGGCAGCACCGCAAAACCCACCGCGCCGCCGACCGCAGCGAGCCCGGAACCCAACGCAAAGGCCATCGAGAAAAGGCGTCGCACGTTGATGCCGACCGCTTCAGCCATGCCGCGATTGTCGACCGCCGCCCGCAACCGTGCGCCAAAACTGGTGCGCTCGAAGACATACCAAAGCGCAATCATGAGCACCGCACCGAAGACGACGATGAAGATGCGGTAGACCTGCAGCGTGCGCTCGCCAAGATGAACATTCGCCGCGAGCGCCTCAGGCAGGTGCGCGGGCACGATGTCCGGGCCGAACACCAGATTGAGACCGGCCATACCGATAAACATGAGCCCGATCGTCATCAAGACATGATCGAGTTCGGGCGCCCCGTAGAGCTTGACGAAAAAGATGCGCTCGACCACCACGCTGCCCGCGGCCACCGCCAGCACCGCAATGAGCGCGGCCAGCGCAAACGGCACCCCATGCGAATTCATCAAGCTCACCGTGATATAGCCGCCCACCACCGCGAACACGCCATGCGCCATGTTCACCACCCGCATAAGGCCCATCATCACGACCAGCCCAATCGAGATGGTAAATAGCACGACACCATACGAAACACCGTAGATGCCGATGAAACTGAGGGCGGAGAGCACGTCAGTCATAAATCATGGGAACGCTCGATTCACCTCTGGTACGTCGAGATCTAAGGGCTTAATGACCGTAAGGGTGGAAAAGCGCAGCGCATTCCACCGAAGCTTTGGCCTCTGGGTCCCGAAGCTTCAGCCGTCGCGCTGTGCATTGCTGCGGCGGAATGCGCCCTGCTTTTCCTACCCGTTACCGACAACGGGCGAGGGTGCAATCAGTCCTCATTTGCTGGTGCGAAATCAGGGCAGCTCAATGATTGGCGCCCTCGGCATAACCCACCCGCCCAAAGCCTGCACGCGGCGTACCGAGCCACATGTCGACCACTTCCAGCTTGGGCTCCAACATGCGAGCCGCACGGGGAGTGCGCTCCGAAAACTCTTCCATGCCGTGCGTGTATTCGAGCGTAATGCCGTCCGGATCGAGGAAGTAGAGGAACACGCTGCCCGATGCGACATGCCGGCCCGGGCCAAACACCACCGGTGCGCCTTCGCGCGGCAGGCGATTGTTGCCGCGGCCGATATCATCCAGGTCGCGCACCATCAACGCGTAATGATGCAATTGATTGGCATCCGAGCGCGCGATACCAAGACTGTGGTGATACGGATTCGGATAGCAACGCATGAACGCGATTTCGTTTTCATGCTTGTCGTCGCGGATATGGTCCGATACCCGGAAACCGAATTTATCGGTAAGCCATGCGAACGTCGTATCGAACTCCTTTACCTTGATTACGATGTGCCCAAGCCTGAGGAGATTAGCGCGCGTCGGCGCAAAAGGCTTCACCTGCCGCTCGGCGCCGCTGAACAATTCCATCGGCATGCCGCAGCCGGGAATGTTGAAACGAATGCTCTCGCGATGGCGCAGATCGCGCGCCTCGGCCGCCGGCACCGCTGTGTAGGACACGCCGAGCGACTTCAGATGGCGTCGCGCCGCTTCGAGGTCTTCGTCGCTTTCCAGCTCGAACGCCATTCGCTTCACGCCAGGCTGCGCCGCGGGGAAGAATGCGAGGCTGTGATAATCATCGCCACAGCGCATATAGGCGACTTCACCCTTCCGGTACTCCGACACTTCCATGCCGACCACATCGCGATAGAACGTCACGGTCCGTTCGAGATCGGCAACATTGATGGCGACATAACCAAGCTTTTTGTAGCGAAATGGGGCGTCGGGCATGACAGTCTCCTGATTCTGGAAAAAGGGTGAATTCTAAAGGGAGCCGCGCATCGTTACTTCGTCGTGCCGGTGGGAATCGACCGGATGCCGGCAAAGGTATCGGTAATTTCAAGTTTCAATTTGCCGTCCGCACCCTTCACGGCGCGGCGCAGATAAACATTCATCGTGGCATTGCGTGTTTCCGGCTCAATGGCGATCGGGCCGCGCGCGCCCTCCCACCTGTGCGTCGTGGACGCTTGCACCGCCGCGGCGCCATCGAACGGCTTGCCCTGCTGCGATTGGATCATGTGGTAGAGCAGCATCATGCCATCGTACGCACATGCGCCTTCATAACTGGGCAACTCGTTCGGATGCTTGGCCTTCATGGCGTCCTTGTATTTTTTGTTCTCGGCGCCGGGCTGATTCATCGAATAGGTGAGCGAATCATACATACCGACTACCGAATCATCATAGAGCGGCAGAAACGGATCGTCGATGATCGCCTGCCCAATCAACGCGAGGTCTTTGCGCCCGGTGAGCCCCTGTGCACGCAGGGCTTTCATGATATTCACCGACGGCGCGCCCACCGGAATGAACATGTGATAAACGGGTGGCTTGCCTTTGCCCAGGCGCTCGATGAACGGCGCATAGTCCACTGTGTTGAGCGGAATCTTATCTTCACCGACGATCTCCCCGCCAAGCGACAAATATTTCATCCGATAGGCGGCAATAAAATCATGGCCGGGCGAGTAATCGGAGGCGGCGAGATAGGCGCGCTTCCAACCATTCTTGATTGCCCATTCGGCCTGCACCGAGGCCATCATGTGCTGCGTCTGCGCCGGCCGAATGATCATCGGCGACGATTGGGTGATCGCCAGTGCCGCGCCATTGAACACCACCGCCGGCGTATTGGTCTCCGTCAATACCGGGGCGAGCGCGATCGGCTCTGGTGATAAGTAAAACCCACCCATCAACTTCACACCATCGCGTACCACCAACTCTTCGCCCAGGCGCCGCGCCACCGACGGATTCGAGCCACCAAGATCGCGATAGAGGATCTCCACTTCGCGTCCGCCCACCCGCGTGCCGTAGGCAGCGGTGAAGGCGTCAATGCCCTCACGATATTTCTTGCCCACTACCGCGAACGGCCCGGAAAACTGGCCGAGAATGCCGATGCGAATCTTCTCTTGGGCGAAGACCGGCGTGCCGGCCGCGCCCATCAAGGCGATGAGCGATCCGGCCAGGAATGCGCGTAGCGCGATGCGAATCGTGTGGTCGTTTGCGCCCTCGTTGTGCATGTCGCGGTCTCCTAGTCTGTGACGTGTCGTTACGTTGATCTTACGATTTTTCGGGAATGTTGGTGGCGCCAGACCGCCTCTTTGGCCTGCACCTTTCACTTTCCACCGGGCACCGCCATCTCCCCCCCTTCCCCTTCCGAGGCAACCCGCATAACATTCGTCCGAGCCGGTCCATGAACCGCCCGTCCTGGAGGCCCCATGTTCCTGAAAAATTGCTGGTATGTCGGCGCCAACGCGGATGAGCTCGGACGCGGGCTCCTTGCCCGCACGCTCCTCGATGAGCGCGTGGTGTTCTACCGCAAGGAAGACGGCACCGCGGTCGCGCTCGAAGACCGTTGCTCGCATCGGTTCTATCCGCTTTCGAAGGGCGACCTCAAAGGCGATGTGATCGTGTGCGGCTACCATGGTCTGGAATTCGATTGCACCGGCAAGTGTGTGCGCGTACCGGGGCAGACCGACGTTCCGCAAGGCTCGACCATTCGCGCCTACCCCACCGTGCAACGCTGGGGCCTGGTGTGGATCTGGATGGGCGATCCCGCCAAGGCCGATGCGTCACTGATTCCGGACATCTGGCGCCAGGATCATCCGGAATGGAAAACTCTCTTTAATCCGCCGATCCCGGTGCAAGGTGACTACCGCCTGTTGGGCGACAACCTGCTTGATCCAAGCCATGTCGCGTTTCTGCACAAGACCACGCTGGGTTCGGATGTCGCCGAAGTTCCGCACGAAATGGAAGCCTTCGACAACAGCGTGCGCGTGATCCGCTGGACGCTCGATAGACCGGCTGCGCCCATGTTCGCGCGTTTGGGCGGCTTCACCAGCAACGTCGATCGCTGGCAGATCATCACCTGGACCGCGCCTTGCATGATCGAAGTCGATCTCGGCAGTTGCGTCGCGGGTTCAGGAGCCATTAACGGCGATCGCAGCCAAGGCGTCGAAATGCGGTCCTATAACTTCGCGACGCCCTGCACGGAAAAAACATTCCACTACTTCTGGACGCACTGCCGCAACTACAAGCACGACGACGACAACATTTCCAAGATTACCCGCGAGCAAGTGTTGATTGCGCTGTCGGAAGACATTATGGCCATTGAAGGCGTGCAGGCCGGCACCGACAGATACCCCGACAAGCGGACCATCAACACGCGCGCTGACGGCGCGGGACTGCGGGCACGCCGCCACCTGAAAGGGCTGATCGACGCGGAGCAGTCGGAGAAGACGTCGATCAACGAGGCGGCGCGGGCGACGGCGTAGCGCGCCAAGGATCACTGACCAGAAGAGGGCCCTACGCCGCGTTCTCTCGCACATGCGCCCAGACATGCACATGCGGCGCACCGTTGAAGAACCACACCATCGACGGCCCTTCCAGCTGCCAGACGTCCCACACGCCCCCACCGACATCGCGATTTTGTAGAACGCGAGATGCATCTGATCGAACTGCGCGCCTTCCATGTACCGCATCGCGGTGGCTGCGTCTTCAGTGCGAAACGGCCGCACCAGATCAGCGAGCACTTTGCGCACTTCAGCTTGTTGGTCGCGGGCCAGCTCCGTCATCGGGACGCCAGGTAGTCCGGCGGATTTACCTGACAGGCGCACGGTATCGGTGCCCTGATCGCGACGATCGCCCGCAATCAACGCAAGCCCACAGTGCCGGCCATCGAGCATTTGAAAAACGCTGTTCGCACGCTGGGCCTGATACCAATAAGCGTTGCCGGGATGATCCGCCTTCTCGACAAAGCGCTCGCCTAAGTGACCGTAGAAGATCGGTCCGCCAAATGTCACACCGGCATCACCGCCCGTTCGCCGAGTGAAATGGTGCGACGTCATGACCATCTGGAAACGGCCACTATCGGGTGTACCGAAAAAAGCGAGCGAAGTGCTGCTATCGAAACTGCCGGTGCCATCACGCAGCAGCTGTTTGAGCACGGCCGGGCCATATTCCTCGCTGTGCAAGGCGGTAAAAATCTCGAACGCGAGACGCCTTTGATCCGGGGTAAGAAACGTGGCGAGGGTACGCGGGACGATATGCCAGTTGTTATCTACGCAGGCACGCAGGGGCGAGTCATAGGGAAAGCACAACTCACGCCGCTACCAATCGGCCAGATACCAATAGAGCTCCTCGGCAAGCGCTTCGGCCCGTCCGGCAGGCCGAACCGACTGCGCGTAGACCGGCATACTTGGCGTCACGGCGAGCACGCCTGCGGCAAGCGATGCGCCAAGGAAGCGGCGGCGCGCGAACGTCGCTACGTCCATGCGATCGGCTGTCAAGACAGTCTTGAGCATTGATTTTTCCTCGCTCTAATCCCTTGTCCGCAGGTCGGCGGCCTTGACAACATCGTCATTCAAAGAAGTGGTTTGCCCCGATTGTCGGTAGCGCGATCGATCTTCACGAGGACGCCGATGCCGGTGTCCGCACCGTCATGCTCCTGCTCGCGCTTCGAGAGCTTGGCAAAGATGGCATCGCGGATCGGGCCGGTCGGGTAAAGTTCAACGGTACCCCAAAAGCGGAGGAACCCGGCCTCCAAGGCGCCCTCGCGTTGTGCCTTGAAGTTGGCGTACATCACGCATACGCGCCCGTCCTGCCCGACATTCTCGAGCGCCTTCTTCTTGGAACGTTCCCAGTATGCGAGGTGTTGATCGTCAAATACCACCAGGCTGCCCTTCGGACTGATATTGGGGCCATCCTTGCCGGTTGTAGCCACCAAGCAGGGATACCCATCGGTCCAGGCATTTTCGATAAAGGTCTTGTGCTGTTCGCTGAGCGCCATCGCGTTACCTCGTTTCTTTAGCTGTTATCGATCGAGTGGTGGAGACCTGATGCCGGCCTCACGCCTGATTGAATGCCCCAGCCAGCCGCGCACCGGCGAATTTCTTGACCACCCCCTCGACCGCGCGGCGCGTGCCCTGCCCCACGAACGACATCACATAGTCGTAATTGCCGCAGCCCTCGTTCACCGCGAAAGATCCCATTGCGCGCAATCGAAAGCCCGCGCTGTGAATGCCCGCGATGAGATCGCCCAGCGATCCGTCCGACGCAAAACGCCCGGTAATGACGAGCCGGTTCGGCGTGTCCGAGAAAATCGGTTTCTTGGTGTACGCCCACCAGCTCGCGGCCGCACCACTGTCAATACCGCTCGCGATCGTATGGAGCCCAGGCACCAGCTTCACTAGCGAGCGCGAACCCACCACCGCCATCGAGCCATCGCCCGTCATCACTTCTTTGGCGGCTTCGACGGAATTCAGATGATGCTGTTCGCGCGGTACACCCGGGAAATTCTTATCGAGGTAAGCCGTGCATTGATGGATGGAGCCGTGTCCGACAATCTTACGGATGTGCTCCTTGGCGACACCGGGCTTCACATAGAGATTGCAGGCCAGCGGCACGACCTCTTGCTTCATCACCGAGTAGCCCCGGTCGATCAATTCGCGCCCGGGATGCGACTGGCCGGTTCGTTCCTGACCCAGAATGACGACCTCGACCTCACCGCGATCGAGCGCCTCGTAGCAGGCTTCCATCGACGCGCGGTACACCACCTCGCCGAACTCGGCATACTTCTCGCACATCAAGGTGGCTGCTTCGCCCGCGAAGGTGCCTGCGCTGCCAAGTGTTGCGGTCTTCAATTTTTCCGCCATGTCGCCAGATCCTTTATCGTTTCGCCAATACGGAGAGAATGAAACCCACGTACGTTAAAGCGCCGCGGCATCTTTATTCGGACGGTCTTCATTGTTGGTGCGATGATCGCCTTGCAGCCAGCGCTTGAGTTCGCGATGTGCATCGGCGCGGCGCATGGCGTTGATGCGATCCACGTCGTCGTGATCGACCGTGAACTCCACGCGCAGACCATCCGGGCTCATCATATAGGTCGACAAGCAGTACCCATGATCGAGTTCACGATGCAGGATGCCGGCCGCATTAGCCCGCTTGAGAATTTCATCGAAGGTGGTCCGCGTGACTTTCAGCGCGATGTGGTGGTAACGGCCCACTTCCGGCTCGATCGCCTTGCACCGCTCGTACATCGCGTCGTCATCGAACTGAAAAAAGGCAAGCGCGCCGCCGTCGGCCATGCCGTAAAACGTATGGCAATACGCCATCTCACGCTGCACTTCCGGCCGTAAGCCGCTCTCGCACCAGGTCGCGATCAACGGCAAGCCGATGATGTCTTCAAAGAATTGCCGGTTGATTTCCTGGTCACGCACCACGAACGCATAGTGATGAAGGCGTATCGGCAAATCGGCAAGTGGGCCCGCTACGCGCGGCGCTTGGGCACGATCCATTACGGTTGTTGGCATGGAATTCTCCTGCATGGGTCTATTTCTGTGAATCGTACCGCCAATTGCACCAACCGTATTGCGCGGCCGGCAAAGACGGTCATCGTCAGGTGGAACAGCGCAGTGCATGCCACCGGAAACACGGCGTTCGATGGTGCGCAGCAACGCACCGCTTTTCTGCCCCACGCGCGGCGGCGATCTGCGCGACAATGAGTGCGGATTCCATGGAGACCCCCCCTGTGCAGCGCATACCCCTTATCACCTATCTCACACTCATCCTGCTGACGTCTGGCATTGGCTCTGTCTTCGCTGCCGACAAACTGAAATTCGGCATGTTGCGCGTGCCAAACGCCTCCTATATTGGCATCGAGCGCGGTTTCTTCGCCGAGCAGAACCTCGACATCGAAGTCGTTTATTTTCGCTCAGGTGCGGAACTCGTTCCGTCGCTGGCGACCGGACAGATCGACATCGCCGCCACCACCGCCGGTGCCGCGCTCTACAACAGCATTGCGCAAGGCGTGAAGGTGAAAATCGTCGCCGACTATCAAAGCCTGCGGCCCGATGAACCATCCGGCAGCACCAACTGGATCGTCGTAAGGAAGGCGCTCATCGATTCCGGAACGTTCAAGACACCGGCCGACGCGAAGGGCAAGGCGATCGCCATCACCGCCCGCGGGCAGATCACCCACTTTTTTGCCGGGCGCTTTCTGGAGAACGCCGGCCTCACCGAAAAAGATGCACGCTTGGTCACGATGTCGTATCCGGATATGCTTGCAGCGTTCAAAGGTGGCTCGATCGATGTCGCGATGTGGATCGATCCGTTCATGACCATCGGCGAGCAGAACGGTTTCTCCAAGCGTTTCATGAGCGTCGCGGAAATCATGCCCGATCTCACCGTTGGGGTGGTGATGTACGGGGAACGGCTCACCGAGAAGGATCGTAAGATGGGCGAGCGCTTCATGGCGGGCTTTCACAAGGCGAATCGGTGGCTGCGTGCCAACATCAATGATCCGTCGGGCCGCAAGGACATTGCGAAGATCTATCAGAAGTACATCCCGGTCGAGGATGCGTCGGCCTATGAACGCGTCGCGATTGGCGTCGGACGTGATTCACTCACACCAAACGTCGATGGTCCGAACGGATTGCGGGTGCAACGCGACTGGTACGCCAAGCAAGGATTGATTCCCAAACTCCCGGATCTGAAAGACGCGGTGGATCCGTCTTTCGCGCAAACGCTCAAGTAACGCGTGCCGGACAAAATCGTCATCCGCGAGGTCGGGCGAACCTTTGACGTCAAGGGCGGTGTGTTTGCGGCACTCGATCGCGTTTCGCTTGATGTGCAGGACAAAGAATTTCTTTGCATCGTCGGTCCCAGCGGATGCGGTAAATCCACCTTGCTTCGCATGCTGGGCGGGCTCGAACATCCCACCAGCGGCATCCTCACGATCCACCACGGGGAAGCCGATCGCCCACTGACGGCGATGATCTTCCAGGAAGAATCGGTGTTCCCCTGGCTCACGGTAGAAAAGAACGCCGCCTACGGCCTCAAGGTCACCGGCACTTGGCGCGGGCCGGAAAGCGTCGAACGGGTCGACTACTTTCTGGAGAAGACGGGCCTCGCACGCTTTCGTACGTTCTATCCGTATCAGCTCTCGGGCGGTATGAAGCAGCGCTTGTCGGTGGCGCGTGCGTTCGTGACCAATCCGGAAATTCTGCTGATGGACGAGCCATTCGCCGCCCTCGACGAACAGAACAAACTCCTTCTCCAACAAGAACTCGGCAAGCTCTGGGAAGAAAATCGCGGCACGGTGGTGTTCATCACGCATAGCCTCGATGAAGCGGTGCTGCTTGGCGATCGCGTGCTGGTGATGAGCTCAGCACCCGGCCGAATCAAACAATCTATTCCGATTCCGTTCGAACGTCCCCGCACCTTGATGTCGTTACGACGCACACCTGAGTTCAATCGCATCACGCAAGAACTCTGGGATCTGCTGCGCGATGAAGTCGAACGAGCGCGCGCCGAGGAGTCGGGGCGGGTCGCGGCCACGGCCACAGTGACGATCAACGCTGAGTCGGCGGGATAGGTTCTTCAACATAGCCGCCATGCCAACCCCACTGCCCGCCTCTCCCCGCCGGCGCACCTTGCGCCAGCAACGCTGGATACCGATGTGGATCGTCTCACCGCTTGCATTGCTATTGCTCTGGGAAGCGTGCGCACGGCTTGGTTTCATCGAAGTGCGGTTCTTCCCCGCGCCATCGACCATCTTCGCCAAATTATGGGAACTGATTGGCACGGCCGGCTTCTGGATCGATGTCGGCACGAGTCTGCGCCGCATGTTCATCGGCTTTTTCATGGGCGCGATTCCTGGATTGATCGTCGGACTTGCGATGGGACTCTTTCGCCCGGTGCGCGAAATTTGTCAGCCACTCGTTGCCGCACTCTATCCGCTCCCCAAGATCGCCATACTGCCTTTGATCCTCCTCATCTTCGGCATCGGCGAACTATCGAAGTACGTGATCGTCGCGATCGGCGTGTTCTTCCTCATGACGATCAACACCTTCGCGGGCGTCGCGAATATTCCCGCCATCTACTTCGATGTGGCGCGCAACTTGCGCGCGTCCCGCTGGCACATTTACCTCACGGTCGCGTTGCCCGGTGCCCTGCCCGGCATCTTCACGGGGCTACGCGTGTGCATGGGCGTCGCGCTGCTATTGCTGGTCGCGGCCGAATTCGTCGGCGCGGAGGAAGGGATCGGCTATCGCATCTGGTGGGCGTGGTCGGTGTTCTGGGTCACCAACATGTACGTCGGGTTCGCGGTGATCGCCCTGCTCGGATTTCTCTCGGCCTACTTCGTCGATTGGCTAGAACGAAGGTTTTTGCCGTGGCAAAGAAGGCAGACGTAGGGACGACCGCACAAAATTCTCTCTTACGGAGGGCAACGCACCACATGGTCATGTAGAATGACTATGTGGACGGCGGACCGCGTCTGACCGGCAAGGAGCCATCATGAAGCAGATCAACATCGCCCAGGCCAAGGCGCAGTTATCCGAACTGGTCAACCGGGCAGTGTCATCGGGATGGCAAAGCTCGCCGACGATTTCGATGCGCCGCTGCCGGACTTCGCGCCTTATCGCTAGACACGACGTGCGGGCACCATGTGCTTACTGCTCGACTCTCATATTTTTCTTTGGTGGGTGACCAACGATCGCCGCTTAACGCCCAAGGTTCGACGCGTAATTTCGTCAGACACGAGTGATTGTCTGCTGAGCCACGCGAGCGTTTGGGAAATGGCGATCAAGGTATCGCTCGGAAAGCTCCATTTGGATCGTCCGGTCGGTCGGTTCGTCGAGGATCAATGCGCGTTGAATGGTTTCAGCCTCCTCGCCATCGCGTTTCGGCATGTCATCGCCGTCGAATCACTCCCGTGGCATCACCGCGATCCGTTCGATCGTCTGCTTGCCGCACAAGCGAAGGAAGACGGCCTCACGTTGGTGACGCGTGACGCGAACCTTGCACAATACGGTATTAAGACGATCGGCTGACACGTGGCCGCCGTTGGCGCCAAGCCGGCAGCCCTACCCCATCCCCGCCAACGCCTCCTCGACCCGCCCGGCAATCGCTCCGGATACAACAATCGGACGATCTGCCTGCAGAGGCAGCGTCACTTCGGCGCGCGCCTCCGATGAGGCGATCATCGCCAGACACACATCGAGATTGGCAGCGCCCCAGCGCGCGTCGTGGGTAACAGGCTGCCCGGCGATTGCATCGGCAAGTTCATCGAGGACGGGTGTGCGCCCCTGCGGCAAGCCATCGATACCGATCGTGCACTGTATCCAATCGGCACTGACTTGCACGCCTTCGGGAACGAGGCGCACGTCGCCCCGCTCGCAGCTGGCGATCATCAGGCCAAAGAACGCTGGAAATTCGCCTGTTTTGATCAGCTCTGCCTGCCGCGAGGTCGACGCATATTTCGCCGCACCCGCAACCTCGGTGGGACCGGCACGCAATTGCTTGCGCGCGGTGGCGTACTCGTAGCTTGCGCGGCGTCCCGTCTCACTGATGCCGCATGTGAGGTCAGTGCCTGGCAGATGGTCGTAGCCAGAATAGAACAATGACGCGCTAGCCCCATCTACAAACTGCATGAACGTGCTGAATGCGCCATCGCCTGGGCGTTCACGATCCCAATCGCCGATCGTTGCACGCACGGTGCGGGGCACGGCGCCACCTGCCAGATAACGGACCATATCAATCTGATGCGCGGCTTGCCGGTAGACGGTGCCACCGCCTTGCGCACGATCGAATTCCGCTGCCAGACGCGGCCGAAACATCCAGTCGGTGTAGTTGAGTCCGTTGATCGCTCGCAGCCGCCCGAGCTTTCCGGAGGCAATGACTGCCCGCATGATCTGCATGCCCGGCTCGAAACTCTGCGAGTGTCCCACGACCAGTGTGCGCTTGGCCCGATCACTCGCTGCCAGCATCGCTTGCGATTGCGGCCTGCTCACCGCCATCGGCTTTTCGACGATGACGTGCTTGCCCGCATTGAGTGCGGCGGTGACATGTTCGGCATGCAACCAAGTGGGGGTGGCAACAAAAATAGCGTCGATGTCACGCGCCGCGCATAACGCGTCGAGGCTTGCATAGCGCGCAAGGTCGGGTTGCGCTGCGTAGGCCGCGAGCGCTTCCGGCCGTACATCGCAGACTGCAGCCAGCCGAACGTGCGGATGCGCCTCGACATACGGCGCCATCGCCCGGCCGGCGGGCCCAAGACCGAGAATCCCGAGCGCTGCCTTCACGCGGGCAACTACTTCGCGGTCACCAGATTGCTGCGTTCGGCGGCATCGAACATCGCATTGATTTCCGCGACGATCGGCGAATGCCGAATGGCTTGATGTTTGAACAGCTCGGCGCGAAACATCGATGTTTCCCCGAGCTTGTTGTGCTCGATGGGCAGTTCAATGCAGCGATTGAGCGCCGGGTCGCGCACCGTACCGATTGGGTCCAGCCCGGCCTCGATGCGTTCGAGTTGTTCCTTGTGCATGCGGCGCAGCATCACAATGCCGACGTCCGACGATGCGAGCATTTCCTTGCTGCGATCGGCGATCGGCCCTTGACCTGCCCACACCGCGACGTCCTGACCATCGATGAAATCGACGATCCGCTCGCCCTTCGCATCGAAGAGCGGCACTTCGTAACTGGGAATGACCGTTTGCTTGGCGGGCCTGGCGCCCTCGGCACGATAGACGTTGTACCAAATGTGCCATGTGTTGGTGTCATCGATTGGCACGCGAATCTGCAATTGATGGATGCCCGCACCGCCCACGAGCAACGTAATCGGGAATACCACCGGATGGCCAATCTTCCAGTCATCGTCTACTTCGGTACGCCCTTCGAGGACGCGCCGCTTGATGATGCCGTATTCGAACGGATCAAAACCGATCTTCACGTTCTTCCGCGTGAAAAGGCGGGTCTGTTCGGTGCTGCCACCGGTACTTAGCCAGTAATTGAGCAAATGCCCATGGAGCCATTGCACATGATGCGGATCGACGGAGTTTTCCATCGCCTGCAGCCAGTTGCAATCGACCATCGCATGACCGATATCGCGCAGCACGTTGTCCCACACATAAAGATCGAAGCGCGGCAGTAACGGCGCAGGCTTTGGACCCATATAGGCAAACACCAGACCACCCAACTCTTCGGCCGGATAGGCCTTGATCCGCGCCTGCGGATTCAGCCGTGATTCGGCCGGCTGCTCGATGCATTGACCATCATGCGAGTAAAGCCAGCCGTGATAGCCGCAGCGAATGCCGCTCTTCTCGCAGATGGCGACCGACAGATCCGCGCGCCGATGCGCACATTGCCGATCGACCACGCCCACTTTTCCGTTGCCGTCGCGAAAGACGATGAGGTCTTCGCACATGAGGCGCTTTTTCACCGGACGCGAACCAATCTCGGCCGAGGTGGCAATCGGCATCCAATAGCGGCGCAGCAGCTCACCGGTCGGCGTGCCAGGCCCGACACGGGTCAATCGTTCATTTTCTTCCACGGACAGCATGCCTCGATCTCCTCACAACACCATCGTGGACCGCACGATAGCACTCGCTGCAACCGGAACCAATACCGCGCGGGCGATATTACAATGGTAAGCACAACCGCTCAATGAGGCGGCCATGCCCACCACCCGCCGGAGGAGACCTGTCGTGAATCGAGTCGTGTTGATCGTTGTGACTGCCATCGGCCTCTTGGCAGCGTTACCCGGCGCGGCGCAGGATTATCCCAATCGTCCGATCAAGCTCGTGGCGCCCTATCCGCCCGGTGGCCAAGCCGATGTGATCGGCCGGCTGGTGTGCCTCCACATGGGCCCACTGCTCAATCAGCAATGCGTCGTCGAGAATCGACCCGGTGCGGGCGGTGTTCCCGGTACCGAATTCGTCGTGAAATCGCCGCCAGACGGCTATGTACTGCTGCTCGCCGATTCGGGTCAATGGGCCGTCGCCCCGGCCATGATGGCCAAGCCGTCCTACGACCCGGTGAAGGATTTGGCGCCGGTGGGTCTCATTACCACCTCATCGATGTTTATCGCGGTGCACGCCTCGGTACCCGCGAACAACTTGCAGGAGTTCATCGCGCTGGTTCGCTCCAAGCCGGGCACGATGCAGTACGGCTCCTCGGGCAACGCGACGGTGCATCATCTCGCCATGGAGACCTTCAAGGCGGCGATGGGTCTTGATATGCAACACATCCCGTACAAAGGCGCGGGCCAATCGGTACCGGCATTGGCGAGCGGGCAAATTTCCGTGGTGCTCGCCGGACTCACCAATCTCGCACCGTTTGCCAAAACCGGTCAGGTGAAAGTGCTTGGGGCGACCACCCAGAAGCGCTCGCCCCTCGCGCCCAATGTCGCAGGCATGGCGGAAGTCGGTGCGACCGGCGTCGATTTCCCGGGCGAACTCGCGCTCTTCGCACCGACCGGCACGCCGCGCCCGATCATCGACAAGCTCTCCACGGCACTGCAGGCCGCCGGTCGAACGCCCGAGTTTGCCACCCGCCTGCATGCGGTTGGCATTGAGCCTGCGACCACCACCCCGGAACAACTCGCCGAAATCATCCGCGCGGATCAAGACAAATACCGCCGCGCCATCAAGCTCACCGGCGCGAAGGTAGAGTAGGCATGTCAACGACCGGCATTGGCGCATCCGTTCTTCGTCGTGAAGACAAGCGGCTCCTGACAGACGCGGGCCAGTACACCGACGATCTTGCCGTTGCCGGGCAGACCTACGCGGTCTTCGTGCGCTCGGCGCATGCACATGCCGATATCACCGGTCTCGACGTCAAACGTGCGTTGGCGATGCCGGGCGTCCTTGGCGTCTTCACCGGCCGCGATCTGCAAGCAGGCGGCGTCACACCGATTCCAACCTTGCTTGCGGAACGGGACGCTGGCATGAAGTCCATTGACGGCACGCCCCTCCCGGAACCCGCTTGGCATGTGCTTGCAATCGAGCGTGTGCGTCATGTTGGCGAGCCGATGGCAGTCGTTGTCGCTGATTCTCTCGCGCATGCTCACGACGCCGCCGAGGCGGTAATCGTTCACTATGTTGAACGCCCTGTCGTCATCAACGCCAAAGCGGCCCTCTTACCGAGTGCCACGCCGATCCATGCGGACCTTCCAGTCAACAATCGCGCGTATGACTGGCAATGCGGTGATGCCAGCGCCACCGCGCAGGCGTTCGGAGCCGCGGCCCATGTCACCCGTGCAACGCTCGTCGACAATCGGCTGGTCACCTGTTTTATGGAACCGCGTGCAGCGATTGCGCTGTGGGATGCGAAGACAGAGCGATTGACCTTCCACGCCGGGCTGCAAAGCGTGCATGCGCTCGCTGAGAATATTGCGCGAATTCTTGGGCTTCGTACCGATCAAGTACGCGCCATATCGGGCGATGTGGGCGGTGGCTTCGGTACCAAGATTCAGGCGTATCCGGAGTACGCAGTCATCGCCTGGGCAGCGCGCAAGCTTGGCCGGCCGGTGCGCTGGACCAGCACGCGCTCTGAGGGCTTCATCAGCGATGCACAGTCGCGCGATCACCAGATCGACTGTGAACTGGCGCTCGATGCAGGTGGTCGTATCCTCGCACTACGGGCCCATTCGATCACTGATCTCGGCGCGTATTTCGCGCCCTGCATTCCGGTATCAACCGTCTCGAACATGCAGCGGATTATTTCAAGTGTGTACGCGATTCCGTCCATTCATTTGCGGGTGACAGGTGCGTTCACCAATACCGTGCCCATCAATGTGTATCGAGGCGTGGGTCGTTTCGAAGGCGTCTACACCGCCGAGCGCTTAATCGATCAGGCGGCGCGCGAGACCGGACGTGATGCAAATACGCTGCGCCGTTTGAACATGGTGCGCACGTTTCCTTATCGCAGCGCCACCGGCGCGACGTACGACTCGGGCGATTATGTGGCACGCCTGGACGAAGCCATCATGCTTGGCGACCTGGCAGGATTTACGGCGCGACGTGAAGAATCCCAACGTCGCGGACGCCTGCGTGGTATCGCGATGGGCCCCTACCTCGAGGGCACCGGCGGCGCGCCGCAGGAATTCGCGGAAGTTCGCGTGCTGCCCAATGGCATGGTGGAAATACCGGTCGGCAGCCATTCGCAAGGGCAAAGCCATGAAACCGTATTCGCCCAAGTGGTGGCCGAGCGCCTGGGCGTACCCTACGATTCAGTGCGCATGATCATGGGTGACACCGACAAGGTCGCCCAGGGTATCGGCACGTTTGCGTCACGCTCGATGGTCCGCGCGGGCAATGCGACCGCTGAAGTGGTGGACCTGGTAATCGGGCAAGGCAAGCAGATGGCGGCCCACCTGCTCGAAGCCGCGGCCGCCGATATCGACTATGTGGACGGCAGGTTCCGCGTGACCGGCACCGATCGCAGTATTGGCCTCTTCGAGGTGGCGCGCGCCGCGGCCGCGGGCGAGTTGCCGCCATCATTTCGCACCACGCTCGCCGCCAGCAAGATGCATGAGAACGCCGCGTTCGCCTTCGCCAACGGCTGCGAAACCTGCGAAGTCGAAGTGGACCCCGACACCGGCATGGTGGAGATCATCGCGCTATCGGTGGTCGACGATTCAGGGCGCGCCGTCAATCCGGCCGTCGTACATGGACAGATGCATGGCGCGGTCGTGCAAGGCCTTGGTCAAGCGATGTTCGAGCGTACGGTGTACGACCCGACATCTGGGCAACTCCTGTCCGGATCGTTCATGGACTATGCCATTCCACGTGCCGACGAGATCCCACCCATTCAGATTGTTAGTCGCGATATACCTAGCCCGACCAATCTCCTTGGCGTAAAGGGTGCGGGCGAAGGCGGCACGGTGGGCGCACCGGCGGCGCTGATCCACGCGATTATCGATGCGCTGGCGCCGCTTCGGGTCAAACATATCGACATGCCCGCCACTCCAGAGCGGGTTTGGCAGGCGATCATTAGAGCACACCCCTAATCGGGAGAAGTCACTCGTGAAAGCGCTACGGATTCTTGGTGTCATCATTGCCGCCGGTTGTCTCACCGTCGCGCAGGCCAACGATGTGTTTCCCGACCGGCGCGTGCAACTGATCGTGCCCTTCCCGCCGGGTGGCGTCATCGATCTCACCGCGCGCCCGGTCGCGGCGGCCCTCGAACGGATCTGGAAGCAACCGGTGCTCGTCATCAATCGCCCGGGCGGTGGCGGCGGTGTGGGTGCGGTCGCCATGGCAAGCACCAAGCCAGATGGCTATTCGCTGCTCCTTGCCCATATGAGCATGATCACGATTCCCGCATCGGACCGCGTATTCGGCCGTCCGCCGTCGTTCACACTCGATCAGTTCACCCCGCTTGCTTTGCTGGTGGCCGATCCGCTGGTCATCATTACGAAAGGTGATGGGCCGTATAAGACGCTGCAGGAAATGGTTGAGGCGGCGCGCAAGGCGCCCGGCATCGTGCCCTACGGTTCATCGGGCAATTACGGCGCGGTACATGTACCGATGGAGATGATCGCGCTCAATGCCGGCGTCAAGTTCAATCATGCGGCGTATCAAGGCGGCGGCCCGGCGCTCACCGCGGTGATGGGCGGTCATGTGGTGGCGACGATGGTGTCGCCTGCCGCGTCGATTCCGCATGTCAAGCGCGGTGATCTGCGTGCGCTCGCCGTCACCGGCGGTCGTCGTATTCCTACGCTGCCCGATGTGCCCACTGTGCTGGAATCGGGTATTCCGGATGTCGAGTTCTATCTGTGGGTTGGCGTGTTCGCGCCGGCGCAGTTGCCGGACGCCGTTGCACAATCCATTCGCGACGGCCTCGCCAAAGCGTTGCGTGATCCGGAGCTGATCGGGCAGATGGCCAAACTCAATTTGCCGATCGAACATATGGACGCGCCGGCATTCAAGGCGTTTCTTGCCAAAGAGGAGCCGCGCTTGAATGCCGTCATTCAAAGAATCGGTAAAGTCGATTGATCCGGCAAACCCGCAGGGCGAAACGCGAAGGGAACGTTCTGCAGCATATCGGTACCATCTATCGGTGACAATTCAACAAAGGAAGCAGATGAAATCACGAGAAGCCACCCGCGCGGAAGTCGAGAAGCGCGTCGCACGATTCAAAAATCTTGTCTTTCCGCCGGAGCGCTATCCCGACAGCAAATTGCCTGGTCATGAACGGCGCAACTATCTCGTGATCGGCACCGGACTCGTCGTCGAGGGCGGCAAAGATCCCCTCTCCGCGATTCCAATCAATGAAGGCTTCACGATGTCGTATGTGGAAGCAAAGCCTGGCAATGGCCCAAAGCTCCATAACCACGACACCAATGAAACCTTCATCGCGATCAAGGGCCGGTGGCGCGTGATTTGGGGAAGCAAGGCCGACCAGCATGTCGATCTCGATCCGCTCGATGTTTGCTCCATGCCGCCCGGTGTGCCAAGACGGTTTATCAATATCAGCGACGGCACCAAGGAGGAAATGGGCTTGTTGATGACCGTGCAGGCGGGCGATCAGCCGAAAGCGGAGTTTCTCGAGTAGGTCAGGAGAGCGCAGTTCCTGTCTTGGCGGCGCACGGGCGGGCTACACTACGATTTCCCGGTAGAGCGCCCCGGTCGGTAGCGCCGCGCTCCCTTTCATCTCATTGGCGATCCAATGCTCGTTGCAACCGGTCTTGAATGTGTGCGCGGCGAGCGCAGCCTGTTCCGCGACGTCGGATTCTCGCTCGCCCCTGGCACGCTCATGCGAGTGATGGGACGCAATGGCAGCGGCAAGACCAGTCTCCTCCGGATTCTCACTGGGACGCTCGAGCCATTGGCAGGCGAAATCCGGTGGCACGGCGAGCGTATTGCCGCACTGGGCGATGGGTACCGCAGTGAACTCACCTATCTCGGCCACCAGAACGCCATCAAAGATGATTTGACGCCGGTCGAAAATCTGTTGGTATCGGAGCGGCTGGCCGGAACGCAGATCACCGATACGGCCGCGCGTAGGGCGCTGCAACGGGTCGGCTTGAGCGGGTTCGAAGACACACCGACCCGCGCCCTCTCGCAAGGTCAGAAACGGCGCGCCGCACTGGCCCGCCTCGAATCGCGCAAGACCTTTGGCCTGTGGATTCTTGATGAGCCATTCGTCGCGCTCGATACCGCCGCGGTGAGCGAATTGCGCAAGATCATCGAGGAGCGCCTCGCGACCGGTGGCATCATCGTGATGACGACACACCAGGATGTGCCGATCACCAGTCCCGCTGTGCATGACTTACGGTTAGGCGCATGAGCACCATGATCGAAGCGGCCCCAAAGGCGAGCCCTGATCTCATCGGCGCCTATTGCTGCATCGTTCAGCGCGATCTGCGGCTTGCGCTCAGGCGACGCGTCGATGCGCTCAATACGCTGGTATTTTTCGTGATCGTGGTCAGTCTTTTTCCATTGAGCGTCGGCGCGGAGCCCGCGCTATTTCGCGCGATCGCACCCGGTGTCATTTGGGTGGCGGCACTGCTCGCTTCGATGCTTGCTCTGCAGCGATTATTCGCGAGCGACTATGCTGACGGCACGCTGGAACAGCTGCTGCTCGCGCCGCAACCGCTTGGGGTGATGGTTGCGGCCAAGGTCACCGCGCATTGGCTGGTCGCAGGGCTACCGCTCGTCATCGCCGCACCGCTCCTTGGCCTGCAATTCAATCTGCCCGCCGATTCGCTCGGCGTGCTGGTGCTCTCGCTCATGCTTGGCACCCCAACGCTTGGGCTCATTGGCGCGATCGGCGCGGCGCTCACGCTAGGTCTCCGCAGTGCCGGCGTGCTGGTGTCACTCTTAGTCTTGCCACTCTATATTCCGGTGCTAATCTTCGGGGCGGGCGCGGTGGAAGCCGCCGCCTCAGGTTTAGGTGCCGGCCCGCATCTTTCGTTGCTCGGCGCCTTTCTCGCGGCGGCGTTGTTTTTTGCGCCGTGGGCTACGTCGTTTGCCTTGCGGATTTCGATGGAATGAACTGGTTCAAATATTCAGCGCCGCAAACGTTCTATCCGCTCGCCGGTACCTTGGCGAAATGGTTTTTCGCTGCGGCCACCGTATTGACAGCGATCGGCCTCTACATCAGCTTTTTCGTCGCGCCAACCGATGCGCAACAAGGCGAGTCGTACCGCATCATCTTCATCCATGTGCCGGCCGCCTGGATGTCGATGCTCATCTATCTGGTCATGGCATTGTGGGCAGGCATCGGACTTGCCTTCAATACCCGTTTGTCATCGATGATGGCGCTTGCACTGGCTCCGACCGGTGCGCTGATGACTTTCATTGCGCTGTGGACCGGATCGCTATGGGGCAAACCAACTTGGGGAACCTGGTGGGTCTGGGATGCGAGGCTCACTTCCGAGCTCATCCTGTTGTTTCTGTACCTTGGCTTCATGGGCCTGCATGCCGCCATCGACGAGGCACGCCGTGCCGATCACGCCGCAGCGCTCCTTGCCATCGTGGGCGTGGTCAATGTACCGATCATTTATTTTTCGGTGCAGTGGTGGAACACCTTGCACCAAGGCGCCTCGGTGAGCCTGACCAAGAGTCCCACCATGGCCGCCACCATGCTGACCGGCATGCTCGTCATGACCTTCGCGATCTGGGCCTACTGCATCGCGGCCTCGCTCTTGCGGGTACGCGCCATCATCCTCGAACGCGAGCGGCGCGCCGAATGGGTGGCCAAACTCGCGGAGGTCCGCTCATGATCTGGCAAAGCGTCGGACACTTCCTGGCGATGGGCGGCTACGGCCTTTATGTTTGGGGCTCGTACGGCGTGGCGGTGATCGTCATAGGGCTTGAGCTCTGGGCATTGCGACGGCGCCTAACTGCCGCGCGGCAGAGCATTGCCGATCCGTCACAGCGGAGCACGTAATCCTGCTTCGCGCCGCCGCTAGAAATCGACGCGATAGCCCACCGGGAAAAACGTTCGCGTCGTCACATCGGCATTGGTGACACTGGTCGTTTTCGATCGTTCCAAGATGCCGTCTGCTTCGAGTGCGACGGTCCGATGCGGGCGATAGACGATGAGCAATCCCGGCGTCGTCCGGCGTAGTTCCGTATTGAGTACGTCACGCTGCGAGTAGTACTTGATCGACGGCTCGATGGTCCAGTGATCGGTCACAAAATTGAGATTGTTATAAACAGCGAGCCAGCCGTTGTAGGTCGGGGCCCGCAGCACCGTTCCGGTCAGCACATGGCTATCGCGCGTTGCCACCAGGTTCGTGCCGATCGTTTGCACCGAATAGCTCATAACGTTGCCGGTCGCTGCCTGTGCGGGCTGCGGAATATTGTTGATGACCGTGGCGGGCAGCGCGCCAACGTTGGTCAGGCGGGCATCGGCGCCGATTTGCCAGCGTTTCGATAGCGGCGTTGTGAAGCTGATCGAAGCCTGATTGGCAGTCGCGGTGACATCGCGCGCCTGCCTGCGGATTTGCTCTTCGGTCATCGTCTGCAGCAGCGTTTTGATCGATGTGGTGCCTGACCCAAACAGTGCATTCGTCGTCGACAATGTGGGTGCCCTACGCCGGTCGTACAGGATATTGAACGTCGATTGGCCCGCCGTCTGCCATGATGCCTGCAACATCGCAGTATTCAAGGTCGCGTAACTCAAATCGTAGTCGACAACCGAGAAGATCAATCGACCGTCCTGCAGGTACCATCGACACCAAGGACGTCACCATCAAACAGGGCAATCGCCAATTCAAGGCCCGCAATGATGCGGTGATCGTGTGTGCGGGCGGCGTGCTCCCGACCGATCTCTTAAAGAAAGTCGGTATCGGCTTCGGTACCAAGCACGGTACCGCGTAACACCAAGTTAGCACCGGGACTCGCCCGTTAAGGCACCGTGCTGTCGATGAGCACCGCGATTCCTGAGGCACCGACCTTCACCGTCCCGGAGAATCCTTGCAAATCACCGCTCTTTGGCGTTGCATCGCCCGTCTTCGAGATGCGTGCACCGACGACGACCGCGCTTGCGCCAGATAGCGTCATCGTCGGCGCCATCGTCTGCGAATCATCGAGGGTGAACGTGTAAGGAAGATCCTTAACCTGCTTCTTCACGATGGCAAGCGGCATGCGCGGCCCTTCGGCATGCCGCGCGAAGATAAACACCGTGTCTTCGCGATTGGCCTTGCCCGCTAGGGCTGGTGCCAAGCGAACCGTCCCGGTAATGCTCGCAGCGACCGGGGCCTTGTCGAGCACTTTGTCCGGTGTGCCGGTCTTGGCGGCGGTCTTGATGGAACCGAACTCGCGCGCCTCTTGGATACTCGCGGCGATCGATTGTGCAAACGCGGGGTCAGAGCCGATGCGTTCCCAGAACTTGATCGCACCACCATAATCCTTGCGTTGAAACGCATCCGTGCCGGCGAGCGCCAATGACTTGTCGTGTTTTGGATCGAGCGCGATGGCAAGGCGCACCAACTCCATCGGCTTGCCGGAGAGATCGCGATTCGTTGCACCGAGTGCATCGGCATAGTCGGCAAGGATGTCGGCGTCTTGCAAAGCCGCCGGCCCCGCGCGCTCGAACGCACGCACCGCTTCGGCAAAACGCTGCTGCGCGTAGTAGCTGCGCCCCAGCAATACGAATCCTTCTTCGCTCGGTTTCTCATCGAGCCTTGCCGCCCGCTTCGCGATCAGATCATTGATCTCGTCATTCGATAGATTGCCACCATGCGAGCGCGCCTGCGGGGCAAGCCCATCTGGCGTACCGAACTGCGCATAGAGCAGGATGGCGGCAACCGCGAACATCGCGCCCACGCCGGTTGCCATCCAGCGCCCATTGATGGTCACGGTCGAGGCGGCGCGCCCCACGCTTGCTTCATCCAGCACGCGCCGTTCGATTTCTTGCCGCGCTTCCTCATACTGCGCGGGCGACAGCGTACCCGCGGCACGATCGGCATCGAGTTCGGCCAGCTGGTCGCGCAGAATGCCAAGATTCGTCCCGGCGACGTCTTGCGAAGCGCGGCGCGCCGGACGCACCAGCGGCACGATGATCCAGGCGAGCGCAACCACCAACAGCACCGCGGCGATGATAAAAAATTGCGTCATTGCGATTCCCGCGGCGTAGCGCCCGCCAGCAACTCAGCGGCCATTTTGCGTTGGGCTTCGGTGAGCGGAACATCGCTTTGCGCACGCGTGCGTCGGGTACGAAGAAAACGCAGCAGCACGATCACCCCCACTAGAACAAACAAGGCCGGACCAAGCCACAAGAAGGCGGTGGTCGCCTTGAATGGCGGTCGATAAAGCACGAAATCGCCGTAGCGGGTCACCATGAAGTCGACGATTTCAGCATCCGACTTGCCGCCGGCGATCTGGACATGGATTTGACGGCGAAGATCAACCGCGAGCTCCGCATGGGAGTCGGCAATGGTTTGGTTCTGGCACACGAGACAACGCAATTCCGCCGCAAGGGCCACGGCGCGTGCCTTGCCTACCGCGTCCAACTCTTTCTGATCATTGGCGCCCGCTACGCCAGTGGCAACGGCCCAAGAGAAGAGCACCGAAGCAATCATTCGCTTCATGATTTTTGCAGCTCACGAACCAGCGGCAGCATCTTTTCCTCCCACGCCTTCTTTGTGATGGGCCCGATGTGCTTGAACCGGATGATGCCCTTTTTATCGATCAGAAAGGTCTCCGGGACGCCATAGACGCCAAAGTCGATACCGATGCGTCCATCGGCATCCATGACCGCTACCCGGTAGGGATTGCCGAACTGCTTGAGCCATGCCAAGGCCTGGTCCTGCTTGTCTTTGTAGTTGAGGCCGACGATCGGAATGGTGTCTTGCTTGGCGAGATCGACCAGTAGCGGATGTTCATCCCGGCAGGCCACACACCATGACGCCCAGACGTTGAGCAGCCACACTTTGCCCGCCATATCCTGGGTGCCAAAGCGACTGTCCGGCCGATGCAGATTGCCCAGTTCAAACGTTGGCGCCGCTTTGCCGATGAATGGCGACGGCACCTCGCGCGGATTCAGGCCAAGCCCGATGAAAAGGAACGCAAAGATGGCAATGAACCCGCCAAGCGGCAGCAGGAATTTCGTCATGATGGACTCGCGGCATGCGCGGGAAGCGCCGACCGTTGCGCGAGGCTTGCGCGGTAACGCCGATCGGTCAGCGCGAGAAATCCGCCAAGGGCCATCAGCACGCAGCCACCCCAGATCCAAGTGATGAACGGCTTCGAGTACACCCGCACGCTCCACGCGCGGTCACCGACCGGCTCGCCAAGCGACACATAGAGATCACCGAAGAGCCCCGAATCAATGGCGGCTTCGGTCATGGTGCTTTGCTGCACCGGATAAAAACGCTTCTCCGGATGGAGCGTTCGAACAGCTTTGCCGTTTCGACTCACCACCACCGTACCGCGTGCCGCGCTGTAATTGGGCCCAGCAACCTCTTCGGTGCCTTCGAATTTCAAGTCATAGCCGCCGACTGCAACGGTATCGCCTATGTCCATTCGCACATCGCGCTCGACCTCGTAACTCTTCACCGTGGTGACGCCGATGATGAAGACACCGATGCCCACATGCGCGGCGATCATCCCCCAATAGCCGCGCGGCAACTGGCCAAGACGCGACCATTCCAGCTGCGTACCAACCAGCAGGCGCTCGCGAATCGAGGTCAGCGAGGCGGCGAACACCCAGAACGCGAGCAGATAACCAAAGCTCTTCATCAAGGTCCATTCGCCCGCGATCAGCGGCACCAGGATGGCACTCACCACCGCAATCACGGCGGCCCATCTGAGCCGCATGGCGAGATCGGGAATGCGCGCTTCTTTCCAGCGTGCCAGCGGCCCCACCCCCATCAGAAAAATAGCCGGCGCCATCAACGGTGCGAAGACGCTGTCAAAGTACGGTGGACCGACTGAGATCTTGCCAAGTTGCAGCGCATCGAGAAACAGCGGATAGAGGGTGCCAAGCAGCACCGATCCACAAGCTGCCGCGAGTAGCACGTTGTTGCCGAGCAATAGCGATTCACGGGAGACGATTTCAAATTTGCCGCCGAGCCCCACCTTCGGCGCGCGCACGGCGAAGAGCACCAACGAACCACCCGTCACGATGGCGAGAAAGATGAGAATGAAAACGCCCCGCTTTGGATCGGTGGCAAACGCATGCACCGAGGTGAGCACGCCCGAGCGCACGAGAAACGTGCCAAGCAGGGAGAGAGAAAACGCCGTAATGGCAAGGAGCACGGTCCAACTCTTGAAGGCGCCGCGCCGCTCCGTCACCGCGAGCGAATGGATCAGGGCGGTACCGACGATCCACGGCATGAAGGAAGCGTTTTCCACTGGATCCCAGAACCACCAGCCACCCCAACCGAGTTCGTAGTAAGCCCACCAGCTCCCCAGCATGATGCCGATCGTGAGGAAGCACCATGCAAGGGTCGTCCATGGACGAGACCAACGCGCCCAGGTCGAATCGAGCTTGCCGCCTAACAACGCGGCTATCGCGAACGAAAAGGCCACCGAGAAGCCGACATACCCCATATAGAGCATCGGCGGATGGATCACCATACCTGGGTCTTGCAACAACGGATTCATATCACGACCGTCCTGAGCGGCCGGAAACAGCCGATCAAACGGATTGGAGGTGAGCAGCATGAAAAGCAAAAAGCCGGTGCCGATGAGTCCCATGACGCCCAACACGCGTGCGACCATTTCCTCCGGCAGACTGCGACTGGCGATCGAAACCGCCGCCGACCAGCCCGTCAACATGAACACCCATAACAACATCGAGCCCTCATGCGAACCCCAGGTCGCGGCAAACCGATAGGGCACCGGCAATCCCGAATTGGAATTGTTGGCGACGTTCAACACCGAGAAATCATTGGTGACGAACGAATACGCAAGGCAGCCAAACGCCAGCGCAACGAATAAGAATTGTCCGCGCGAGGCTGGCCGCGCCACGCCCATCCACACCGGATTGCCGCGCGCCGCGCCCGCAAGCGGGAGCACGCCTTGCACGATCGAGAGCAACAGCGCGAGGATCAACGCGAACTGACCGATTTCAGGAATCATGAGGTCTTTCGTTAAAAGCGCTGATCCAGCACACCCGCGCCGTCAGCCTGGAAGTTCAGGGTTGCTTCACCGTGGCACCCGCCTTGCGCGCCTGCTCGATCGCGTGCGCGGCCTCAGGCGGCATGTAATTCTCATCGTGCTTGGCGAGCACTTCACTCGCCTTGAACAGGCCATCGGCGCCCAGCCGTCCCTGCGCCACCACGCCCTTCCCTTCCCGAAACAAATCGGGTAACACGCCGGTGTAGACCACATCGAGTGTCTTCGCGGTATCGGTGACCCTGAACGCGACCGTCAGCCCATCGGCGTGGCGCTTGATACTACCCACTTCCACCATACCGCCGATGCGAAAGGTCCGATCGATGGGCGCTTCCTTGGCAACGACTTGCGATGGCGTGAAAAAGAAAACGAGATTGGACTGAAACGCGTTCAGCACCAAGCCCACTGCAACGCTGAGTGCGACGACGCCGCCTGCGATGATGGCAATCCGCTTATGACGAGGCTTCATGAATTGCGATAGTGGGTCAGGACGAGGGCGCTACGGCACGGCATCTCGCACCGCAGCACGAAAGGCTACTCTGCAATAGTTTCGCACGTCAACGAGTTTCCAGCCGTGCCACGACCTACGGCGCGAATCGGTGATGGGTGGCATCCGGTGGCACAGGGCGCCCTTCCACCGGCCGGTCAACGGTGCATTGCGACGATCTGACGGCATGCCGGTGCGCCGGCGCCGTCCACCTCAACTTGACGTTGCTCAATCCAGCTTGACTTTCTCGGCCAGACGCCGCCACTTGGCAATGTCTGCGGCCACCCGCGCCCGAAACTCTGCGCCGGTCGATCCGGTTCCTTGCGTGCTCATCATCGCCAGACGCGCTTTGACATCGTCTCTGGCGAGCACAGTACGAATTTCCAGCGACAGCCGATCCACGATCGCCGGACTGGTCCCAACCGGCGCAGCCACGCCAAGCCACGATGTCACCTCGTAGCCGGCCAGTGTTTCGCCGACCGTCGGCACATCGGGAAAGCCCGGATCACGGGCCACCGAGGTCACCGCCAACACCCGTAGCCTGCCCGCCTTGATGAGCGGCATCGCCGGGGCCGATACCGAGACAGCGAAATCGAGGCCAGCGCGACCGGCCGCGAGTTCCTGCGCCTGGGTCCCTTTGTACGGGATATGCACGATATCAACGTTCGCCATGTCCTTGATGAGTTCACCGACCAGGTGCAAGGTCGAGGCAACGCCGGAATGTCCATAACCTAATTTACCCGGCCGCTTTCTGGCGTCGTCCAGCAATTCACCGAGTGTCCGGTAAGGGGAATCCGCCGGGACGACGATCAAGAATGGGAACACGGTCGTCAAAGATACGAAGGCGAAATCGCGCAACAGGTCGTAGGGCAGATCACGGACGGTGGCGGCCAACACGCCATCGCCGCCAGTGATCATGATGAATGTGTAGCCGTCGGCCGGTTGTTTGGCCACGAAGCTGGTCGCGATACGTCCGGACGCCCCCGGACGCGAATCGACGATGACCGATTGCCCCAATCGCTCAGACAGCGCCGGCTGCAAGGCACGGGAAATCAGATCGGGGTTAGCCCCGGCATTGAAGCCGTGAATGATCTGCACCGGCTTGACGGGCCAACTCTGGGCGGGCGCCGGATGCGGCCAAGCGCCGATCAACGCGGCGCCGACCAGCGCGGCAACCAGCGAGCGACGCCGGCCGACGGATTTCGTTAATGGGTCTGGCATGCTTTTCCTCGGCCCGGCGGGGGCTCTCACACAAGTGCCGCACTCTACCTGTTTCGCCGGTCCCGTTCATACTATGCGCTGGAAACATCGACGCTATGCCAACCAGGGGGATACATGGAACTCGGACTAAGGGGAAAAGTCGCTATCGTTACCGGTGCCACACAGGGGATCGGCAAGGCCACGGCGTTCACGCTGGCAAAAGAAGGTGCGCGGGTAGTGCTCTGCGCGCGCGGCAAGAACCGTCTCGATCAATGCTTGAGCAGCATCGCGGCCTTTGGCGGTGAAGCGATCGGCGTATCAGCCGATGTCTCGAAGCTACCCGACATCGAACGCATCGTCGCCGAGACCATCAAGCGATGGGGCGGCGTGGACATTCTCGTCAACAATGCAGGCACCTCGGTGCGGGGTGACTTCGAGAAGGTCGATGATGCGATGTGGCAGATGGATTTCGATTTGAAATTGTTCGGTGCGATTCGGCTCGCCAGACTCACCATTCCGCACATGAAAAAGCGTGGCGGCGGCCGCATCATCAACATCACGAACATCGGCGCCAAGCAACCGGGCGCAAGCACCATGCCAACGACGGTCACCCGTGCTGCCGGCCTCGCACTCACCAAAGCGCTCTCCAAGGAATATGCCGCCGACAATATTCTCGTCAACACCATTTGCATTGGCCGCATCAAAGCCGGTCAATGGGAATCACGCGCCGAAGCACGCAAGGTGCCGGTCGATACGCTCTATGACGAAATGAAAAAGGACATTCCGATGGGCCGCATGGGGGAAGCCGAAGAAGTGGCCAATGCGATCACGTTTCTCGCCTCGGCTGCCGGCAGCTATGTGACCGGTACCAGCATCAATCTCGACGGTGGGATGTCGGGGGTGCTCTAGGCAGGCGCCGCCACGGCACGCGCACGCAACTGTCCGCAACCGCCTTCGACATCCTGGCCCGCGGAGTCGCGCACGGTGGCAAGTACACCATGCGTGCGCAGCATGCGCACCATGGTGAGGGCGCGTTCGCGGGTTGGACGACGAAAATCCAGCCCCGTCACGCTATTCCACGGAATGAAGTTCATCACCGCGTATTTGCCGGCGAGCAGTTTCGCGATGCCGGCCAGCTCCTCGTCGCCATCGTTGACGCCTTCCAGCAACGTCCATTGATACTGAATTGGATAACCGGTCGCGCGCGCATAGCTTTCGCCAAGTTCCACCAGATCTGCCGGGTCGATGCGTGGCGCACGTGGCAATAAGCGGGCGCGCAGTTGTGCATTGGTGGAATGCAGCGACAATGCCAACGCAGGTTTCACCTGGTCGCGCGGCAATCGGTCAAACACCCGCACATCACCGACGGTTGAGAACACCAGATTCTTGTGCGCGAATCCGCCCGCAGTGCCGAGCAACTCGATCGCTTCGCAGACGTTGTCAAGATTGTGCGCGGGCTCGCCCATACCCATGAACTGGACTTTGCGCACGGTGCGCATGCGCCGCGCGAGCACCACTTGCGCCACGATCTCGGCACTGCTCAACTGACGCGCAAGGCCATCGCGGCCGGTCATGCAGAACACACAACCCACGACGCAACCAACCTGCGTTGACACGCACACGGCTTCGCGCGGCAAAAGCACGCTCTCCACGGTCTTGCCATCGGCCAGCTCGATGAGCAGCCGCCGCGATTCGTCGCCGCCGTGCTCCGAGCGCAGACGCGCAATGGCCGCCAGCTCAGCCTCGATCAAAGGAAGCGCGGCCAATAGACGCGCCGGAAAATAATTCGCCGGATGCTGACCACCGCTACCCAGGGAGCGCGCCTGCGTCCATGCCCGCACCACGGCCTGGATATGAGTAACACCGGCGCCATGGGATTGCAGGCGTTGGCGGATATCGTCGATTCGCATTGAGCCCGATGCTACACCGGCTGCTTCGCGTCCCCTGCAGCAGCGTGCTCGTTGCATGCTCCCACTGCATTCACGATCGTGCAAAAACCAAGAGAAATTGGGGTGTTCGAAAGTCCCAGCGACGATTCTCCAATAGAATGCCCGTTGCGTAAATTCTAAAAAGGCACTGCTATGGCGTGCGTCATCGGCGGCCACCGCTCTCCAATCCCGACATCCCTCGCCCGATGGGCGATGGCACTTTGCTTTGCGTTGCTGCCGATCATCAGCGAAGCACAGACGTATCCTGCCAAACCGATCCGATTTGTCGTGCCATTCCCGACCGGTGGTGCGCTCGATATCGTGGCGCGCATCATGAGTCCGCGCCTGTCCGAGCTGCTGGGACAACCCATTCTCGTCGACAACAAGCCAGGCGCCGCCGGCACCATGGGCGCCAATGAGACGGCACGTGCGGCAGCGGATGGCTACACGATTTTTATCGGCGAGCCAGGTGGCGTCACGATTGCACCGTCATTGCGGAAGGATCTCCCGTACGACCCGATGAAAGATCTCGCGCCGATCACCACGATTGCGACCATTCCAATGGTCTTCATCGCGCATCCAAGTATTGGCGTAAAAAATCTGAGCGAACTCGTCCTGCGCGAGCGCGGGAAGAAAGAGCCGCTCAATTTCGGCACACCCGGCGCCGGCTCGGTGCAACATCTCACCGGCGAACAACTGCGCTTGGCAACCGGCCTGACGCTTGCGCACATTCCCTACAAGGGCGGCGCGCTGGCAATCAACGATCTATTGGGCGGGCAGCTACCGTTGCTGGTTCTTACCATGCCCACCATCATCAACCACATCAAATCGGGCAAGATTCAAGGGCTCGCTATCCTTTCTCGCACCCGCCACGCCGCGTTTCCCGATATGCAGACGGTCGGTGAAGCGGGTTATGCCGGATTCGAGCAAGGCATCTGGATGGGCATCTTCGCACCAGGCGCCACACCCCGACCAATCATCGCGCGCCTACATACCGAGATCGTGAAGACGCTGGAATCCAAGGACGTGAAGGAACGGCTGGAAGGCGGCGGCAACGAAATCCGCACCATGTCACCTGAAGAATTCGCAGCTTTCATCAAGGCGGACATCGCACGCTGGACGAAGGTGGTGAAGGAGGCAGCGATCACCGGTAACTAAGGCCTACCAGCGTCAAACCTCAGAAAATTGACGCGGAGGAAAGGAGGAGAAAGACGAGGCGAAGGAGGAAGCCTGCCTATTGGGTTGTACAAAACTTTGAGCATTTCCGACACTGAAGCATGAATTGTCGGGGGCGCGAAGGCCGGGCTGGGAAGCATGCTGTTCCTTCGTCTCCTCCTTTCCTCCGCGTCAACTTTTGAGTGGCAGTACGCCTGCGCGGCCTTAGGGTTTCCCGAACGTCGCGATGCGACCCACCTTGCAAATGAACAGCACGCGCTTCTCGTCGATGGCAGGATCACGCAATCCGTAGGGCGGTGGGTTGCCGGTATATTTCGTCCAGATCTTGTCGAGCTGCTTGGTGACGCGCTCGCCACCCTTTTCCCATTCGCGTTCTTCCTTTTCCACCGTGCACTTGATCTGCACCCAGTGATAAGGATTGTCGGGATTCACCAAGAGGAGGGTGAGCTTCGGGTTCTTCCTGATCCATTCGCACTTCGGCCGATGGGAGGCGGTATTGACGAGCACCTTATCGCCTTCATAGTCGAACCACATCGGGGTCATACCGACGTTGCCGTCCGGCCCGATCAGGCCAAGAATCACAGTGACGGGCCGATCGAGCAACGCCTTGTAGATCGGGTCAAGATCGGCGAGACCCTTGATCTTGGTGCGCTCGCCCACCGCGAACTGGCCCTTTTGCAATCCACCTGCGACATCCTTGAACTTGGCGACGGTAATTTCACTCATGGTTGTCTCCGATTGTTGATGCGATATAGATTGCTACAGATTGCGAACGAGCGTCAACAACATACCGATCACGGCGCAGGCGCCGACCAGCGTCATCACACCCACCTTATAGCGAAGGATCGCGATGAACGCAGCGATGCCGATCAATGCCGATATCCAGTCGAAGATGCCTCCATAGCCGTTCGGCCAGAGCACGTGGTAGGCGAAGAACAGGGCAAGATTCAGGATGACGCCAACCACCGCAGCGGTAATGCCGCTCAGGGGCGCGGTGAACTTCAGATCGCCATGAGTGGATTCCACGACCGGTCCACCGGCGAAAATAAAGATGAATGACGGCAAAAACGTGAAGAACGTGACCAGCGTTGCAGCGGCAGCGCCTGCCAAGAAGACCGCGCCAGGGCCCAGCAACGCCTTCGTCCATCCGCCGACGAAGCCAACGAACGCAACCACCATGATGAGCGGACCAGGCGTGGTTTCGCCAAGCGCCAGACCGTCGATCATTTGCGTACCGGTCAGCCATTGGAAATGTTCGACGGCGCCCTGATACACATAGGGCAGCACCGCATAGGCGCCGCCGAATGTGAGCAACGCCGCCTTGGTGAAGAACCAACCCATCTGCGTGAAGGTGTTGTCCCAACCGATCGCGAAGACCAGCGCCAGCATCGCCGCGCTCCAGATCGCAAGACCTGCCCCGGCAAAGCCGATGATGCGTCCCCAGGTAAAGCGCGCATGCTCGGGCGTTGGCGTGTGGTCATCGATGACCGCCGGTCCGTAGCTCGCTTGTTTCGAGCCATGTCCACCGCCGACCGCGAATTTGTCAGGTGCCATGCGTCCACCAAAGTAGCCGATCACCCCGGCCGCCAAGACGATCAGTGGAAACGGCACATCGAAGACAAAGATCGCCACGAACGCGGCGGCGGCGATGCCCCACAACCATTCGTTCTTCAGCGAACGTGAGCCGATCCGGTGTGCGGCCGAGACGACGATTGCCGTCACCGCCGGCTTGATGCCATAGAAAATCCCAGCCACCAGGGGCACATCGCCAAAGGCCAGGTAGATCCACGATAGCCCGATGAGGATGAACAGCGACGGCAGCACGAACAGGCCGCCTGCCACTATGCCACCCCAGGTGCGATGCATCAGCCATCCGATATAGGTGGCGAGCTGCTGCGCTTCGGGACCGGGCAGCACCATGCAATAGTTGAGCGCATGGAGAAAACGTCGCTCGGAAATCCAGCGTCGGCGTTCGACCAATTCCTGATGCATCACCGCGATCTGTCCGGCCGGTCCACCGAAACTGATGAAGCCCAGCTTCAACCAGAAGCGGAAGGCATCGGCGAATGAAACACGAGGCGGCGGGGTTGCAACAGAATCTACGTCCAAGAAAACTCCTTCGGCGTCAGCCGTTATGCAAAACTTGGACGGGACTCCGTCTTAGCCGGGGGTCTGCGGAACCCCGGACGCCACTTACTCGATCATGGCAGCAACAGCGAATCGCGCCAGCCGCCGGTGACATCGCGCAGGCGCCCGTTCTGATCAAACTGGACGGTATAACGCACCCAACGGTTGGACATATAGGTCCATTCGGCGGCATTGAGCGAGCTGTTGGTATGGGCAGGCGGAATCCCCAGCGTCATCACGACCTGCTCCTTGGTCATGCCGCGCATCAGCTTCCCTGCTTTGATGGCGTTTTGCACCGCAGGTTGGGAGGTCTTCAATTTGGCATTCGGATCCTGCGCCACCAGCACTTTCTTGAGCCAAACCTCGGTCGGCTCGGCACGGACGCCGAATTCATTGCTCAATCGGAAGCACTTGCCGTCGATTTCAATGCTCGCGACACTGCGACTGGTGCCGAGATGCTTCACGGGCGTTCCGGCAGGGATGATGCGCCCGACCAGATAGCCGCCATCACTCAGCCAGTCGGTCTCGGTACGAATATTGCAGCAAAGGTAAAGCGGCTGCGCGCTCGGCGGTACGGGCGCCGGGGCGCTCGCGGGAGCCTTCGCAGCAGGGATCGCTGGCGAAAAGGACGGCGCCGGCGTTGCAGGCGCTTGATCAGTGCCCGACCGGCACCCGGTAATGAGGGTCACCGCTGCAATACCGACCAACAGTCCTTTGCGCATGATCATCACT
Source organism: Betaproteobacteria bacterium (assembly GCA_009693235.1). GTDB lineage: Bacteria > Pseudomonadota > Gammaproteobacteria > Burkholderiales > SG8-39 > SHXR01. The sequence continues at coordinate 62,635 of SHXR01000004.1, forward strand.
CCTTAAGGAAATGCTGATTAAGCTATCCCGCGTAATCAGCGTGCTCAAATATTCAGGGAGTTACTTGCAGGGAGTTACGAGGGGCCGAGCCCCCTTGTTCAGTGATTCCTTAGTCGGAAAAGTCTCTCAATACCCGGCCCGCACGCCCGCAATCGGCAATCAGCCCCTGCCCGTCAACCGCTCGGACGCCATTGACCCACACACCATACAATCCTACCGCCGGCGTGTGCACTCTGCTCGCTCCAGCCGGCAAATCGGCGACCCGGCGCTTTTCGCCGCGCCCGACCGTGGCCGGATCAAACAACATCATATCGGCCCAAGCGCCCGGCGTCAGATGCCCACGGTCCTTGATGCGATAGACACCGGCCGTCCGGCAGGTCACCAGATGCACCGCTTGCTCGAGCGTCAAATCACCCCGCTCGCGGACCCAGTGTCCGTAGAGATGCATGCCGAATCCGGCATCGCATAGAAACGACAGATGGGCGCCGGCATCGGACAATGCGACCGCCGAATGCGGATGCGTGAGCAGTTTCCTCACCGCCGTTTCGTCGGTATTAAAGAGCTTGCATTCGACCATCGCGTCGAGTTCGCCGTCCAAGCCCCAATCGAAGAGCCAATCGAACGGATCTTTCCCCGCCGCCTTGGCGAGTGCCGTAACGTTCTTGCCGACGAAATCGCGATGCTTGGGGTTCTTCGCCTCGCGGATCGTCATATGCGCCAGCGAATGATAGGAAAATCGATTGGGCACCGTTTTCGCGTTCGCTTCCACCTTCACCGCGGCGCGGAATTCTTTGGACGCCAAGACCTGCGCAAACGCCTCGCTCCCTTCGGCTTCGATCGCCGGTCGCCAGGAAAGGAATGCTTCCAGCGGATAGGGATGCCGCAGCACAAACTCCATGCCAAGTGCAAAGCAACCCACCTGCCCCCACAACTCGTGTCCCCGCCCTCTTGCCGCGCTGATTTCCTCAAATTCGCTGAACACCCGCGTCGGATCATTCGGATCGACAAACATCGCGGCAATCATCACCGGTCGCCGGTTGCTTGCGGCAATTTTCTCCAGCCATGGAACGGTGGTCTTCATGCCCTTGGTCAGCATGAAAACGCCTTTGCCCGCCTCTCCTAGGGCGCCGGTGAGCTCCATCATCTCGTGTTCATCGGCCAGACGCGATGGCATCGGAATACCGTTCTCGCCATTGTGCTGTTCCAGGGTGGAGCTGGCAAACCCGCAGGCGCCCACTTGCATCGCCTCTTTGACGATCGCTTTCATCTGCGCGACTTCGGCACGCGTCGCGCTCCTCGCCGATGATTCCGCGCCGAGTACATAGGTCCGCACCGATGAATGACCCACGAACGACGCGACGTTGGGCACCAGGCCCTTCCGCTCGAGCATGGCCAAGTAATCGGGATATGACTCGAATTGCCAGTCGACGCCCGCTTCGAGTGCTTCGAGCGACATCCCCTCGACGTGGGTGAGATTGCGTAAAGTCTGGCCGCGATCCTCAGTGCGACAAGGCGCGATCGTGAAGCCGCAATTGCCGATGACGACGCTCGTCGCACCCAATGCCACCGAAGGCGTCGCATAGGCGTCCCAACAAAGCTGCGCGTCAAAATGGGTATGCAGATCAACAATGCCGGGGGCTAGGACCAGCCCCTCCGCGTCGATCGTTTGACGGGCCGGTCCAAGATCGCGCCCGATACCGGCAATGCGGCCATCTTTGACAGCGAGATCGCCCGCGCGGCGTGGCGTACCAAGGCCATCGATAATGACGGCGTTCTTGATCAGTAGATCGTGCACTCGGAATTCTCCAAAGCTTAGGAAATCCTCTAAACCCTCAGAAATTCACCACGGGGGCCGCGGAGGAAGCGGAGGGAACCAGGGAAAGTCAGGAAATTTGAGATGGGGCTTGCGTTCTTTGAACCGATGCTCGGATGAGTGCAAGCGCAATGGATCATCACCGGTTGCTTTTCCTCCATTCCCCCCCCCGCTTCCTCAGTGTTCAATTTCTGAGACCTGGGTCAGTTTCGGCGCGCATTGCGCCTTAGATCGAAGGAATTTTCACATGCAGTACCGTCGGCTTGCCGCCCCGCACCGCCGCCATCGCCCGGTCCACCGCAGCCGGTAGCGCCTCCGGATCGCTCACGCGCTCGCCATGCCCGCCAACCGATTCAGCCACCTTCGCGAAATCGACATCCGACTGCAATCCCGCCTGGAATTCGTTCGACGAGAAGGCCTCGCCTTGCCCGTACATGCGCAGGGTCGCTTCCTTCACCGCCGACCAGCCCGAGTTGTCCAACACCACCGAGAGAATGGGCAATCGATACTGCTTCGATACCGAATAGAGCGATGAGGGATTGTTGAAATAGAACCCGCCGTCACCCACGAATTGCACCACGGTCGCCGCCGGTCGCGCGAGTTTGGCGCCAAGCGCGATGCCACCGGAGCAACCGAGGCCCCCTCCGGCAAACCCGTGATACGTGCCAGGTTCCGTGCGCGGCACATGATTCATCACGGTGGGTACATTTCGGACCGCTTCATTGACGATGATGTCAGAGGGCGCGAGGCGCCTGGCTACCTCGGCACAGACATACGCCGGATTCACCGCACCCTGCATGCCGCGGTTCTGCTCGGCCTTGGCGACCTTTTCGCGGCGCGCGCGGCTCTCCTCGGCAATCACTTGCAACCGTGCCGCGACCTTTGCCTTGAACGCGGGGGTGGCCCGCGTCTGCAGGGCCGCCAACAACTGCCGCATCGCCAATTCGCTATTGGCTTCCATGCGCAGATTGGATGCAAAGCCCCACATCGGAAAATCTTCCTTGATCACATCGATATCGATATGCGCCCAGTAGATCGCGTCGTTTTCTTTCACCTGGGTGGGAATCCAGGGCACATCGACGTCGATCATGATCCCGACATCGGATTTCGGCAGCGCCTCGCCCGGTGCGAAGCCCACAAAGCAATCGGAGTCACGCGGAATGTTGACGTGAATCGGATGCGATTCGAACACGCGAAGGCCCGCAAAGTGGGCCAGCTCATCAAGGAGCTTAGGCGCCGCCGCATTGCGCCCTGCATAGGAGGTCACCACGATCGGATGCTCGGCTGCGATGAGGCGATCAGCGAGCGTTACAATGAACGCCGGATCGGCCTGGCCGGCATGCACCGCACCATAATGCTCGGCCGGGAAGGAGCGGACCGCGCTGGTATCCCACTCTTCGGCCAAGGTCTCACGCGGCAGCATCAGATAGACCGGACCAGGCGGGTCGCTATGCGCCACGCTATGCGCGCGCCGCAGGACTTCCTTGGTGATGACGCCAGACGGCAACGTCCACTCCCACTTGACGTAGTTCCGGACGATGCTGCCCTGATCAAAGGGTTCCTGAATGAAATGCACATAGTTGTCGCGCGCACCCACCCGCTCGCCCCGCACTGTGTAAGGGGCTTTGCCGGCCATCAGCAGCACCGGTACCCGGGTGCGCCGCAAGTTATGCGCGCCCATGGCGCAATTGGCGGTGCCGGCATCGACATGGACCATCACCGCTTGTCCGCGACCGGTCACATTGGCAAAACCTGCTGCCATATGCATCGCGGTGTTCTCATGCGGACAGAGAATCGTCTTCGGGAACGTCTTCCCTTCGCGACTCCAGCGTGCCATCTCCTCGATGAGCGGTGCATGGTCGGTACCGAAATTGCAGAACAGATACTCGACGCCGATTTCATTGAGCCCTTCGAGGAAGTAGTTCGAGGTGGTCCGTACGTTCAGTTGTGGGGTTTTGTCCATGGGATGGGTCCTCCGGGCGCGATAGGTAGACGACCCGTATATCATCGCCCCGTGGGCGAGGCAACCGTGATTTTCCGCCCCCTTCAAGATCGGGCCCCGTCGTGCACATCTATCCGTAACCGGACCAGAGCAGTTACACTTCGGTTAGCAGGAACCCTGCATTTTGTCGATCAAACACGAGCACGCGCAGGAGCGGCGATTTGGAACCATTGATCCTAACTCTCGATCGGGCCGGGCTGCCATCAGCGTGGGTCGAGATCGAAGAGGCTATTACGTACCACGCTAGAGGCGCGGTGGTCTACTCGCTGGGCGAGTTTGTCTGCGAATACCGGGGCGGCATCCAAAAAGACGGGCGGCGCTCACGCATCGCCACCCAGTCGATCCTCGCCATCCGCGGCTCGCATGCCAGGGCGCACGATATTACGCACGCACCGGTGGTTGCCAACCGGCTTTTGTTTGCCCGTGACCGCCACGTCTGCGCCTACTGTGGGCTCCGCTTCCTCATCCGGGATCTGTCGTGTGATCATGTGGTGCCCGTCTCAAAAGGCGGTAGGCATCAATGGATGAATGTCGTGACGGCCTGTCGCACCTGTAACACCCGCAAGGCCGATCGCACGCCGGAGCAGTCCCGCATGGCGCTTCGCTACGTGCCGTATGTGCCGAATCGTTACGAGCACTTTATTTTGCGCAATCGCAACATCCTTGCCGACCAGATGGAGTATCTCCTCGCCGGCGTGCCGCGCGGTAGCCGCTTGCATGGCTGACTTTGCACGGCGCGCCCTCCCGCTGTTGACGCTCGTTGCTGGAATGGCAATCGGCCAGGCGGCGTTTTCCCAGACGTTAGTTCCACAAGAGTTCCCGGTGCGGCCGGTGCAACTACTGAATTCCTTCCCGCCGGGCAGCATCGTCGATGTCATGGGTCGGGCGTTCGCGCAATCACTCGACGCCGTGTTGGCCCAGAAGACGGTCGTCGTCAACCGCCCGGGCGGCAGCCAAACCATCGCAATGAATGCCCTTGCCCAGGCCCCGGCCGATGGTTATACCTGGCTTTACACGCCAGTGACGCCACTCACCATCCAACCGCATCGCATGAAACTCTCGTACACCCGCGAGATGTTCATTCCGGTCTGTCAGGCGTTTGAGAACATCTTCTATGTTGCGGTGGCTCCCAATTCACCGCATCGCACGTTTCAATCGCTGATCGACTATGCGCGGGCCAACCCGGGTAAGGTGAAATACGGAACGGCCGGCATCGGCAGCTCCCCGCATCTGGCGGGGGCCGAGCTGTTTCAACGCGCGGGCGCGAAGATGGTCGACGTGCCCTATCAGGCGCCCGATGCCTCGATGCTCACCTCCATGCAAGCGGGCGATCTCGAATCAGCCATCGTGACCACCTTTTCACTCAATATTCTCCGCTTGCGGGGATTGGCCGTCTTCGCCACCGAACGGAGCAAATTCTTCCCGGATGTCCCGACGATCGGCGAGTTCGGCCATACGATCCTGCCCTCTGGCTATGGCGGCGTGTTCGTGCGGCATGACACGCCGCCCGCGATCCTTGTGAAGATTGAAGACGCCTGCCGGCGCGCCACCCTCGATCCGGCCTACCGGGACTTCGCCGACAAACAATACCAAGCCGCTCTCTATCTCGACCGCAAGGCATTCGGCGAGCGGATCGAAGCCGACTATCGCGCCAAGGCGGCGTTGATTCCGACGCTCAACCTTCCTGCCCAGTAGGCCATGTCACCAAGGAGCGCCCTATGCAAAGTTCATTGAAGGGCAACAACGGCCCGCGGTATCGCCACACTGCCCAGTCAGGCGAACCGTACCAGACGATCCGCATCGACAAGCTCACCCCGATTATCGGCGCAGAGATTGCGGGCATCGATCTGGCAAAGCCGCTATCGGAGCAGCAGGAAGCCGAGATCCATCGCGCGCTCGCCGAGAATCTCGTGATCTTCTTTCGCGATCAACACCTCACCTGCCAACAGCATCTCGATTTCGGCCGGCGCTTCGGCGATCTGCATATCCATCCGGCGGCGCCAAGCGAGCCCGGTATTCCCGAACTCATGATCATCCATGCTGATCGCGAGTCGCCCCGCGCCAATGGCGAAGGCTGGCATACCGATGTGAGCTGTGATGCGGAACCGCCGATGGGCAGCATTCTCTACATTCGCACCTGTCCGCCCCATGGCGGTGACACGCTGTTCGCCAGCATGTATGCCGCTTATGACGCGTTATCGGAGCGGATGAAAACCTATCTTGCCGGCATGCAGGCGCGGCATGAAAGCGAACATGTGTATCGCGGCATGTTCGCCAATTTCGGTGTCGCGGATAAACCGTCCTATCCAAGTGCCGAGCATCCGGTGGTGCGCACCCACCCGGTGACCGGTAAGAAAGCGCTCTATGTGAATCGCGGCTTCACGCGCAATCTCATCGGCGTACCGAGTGACGAGAGCGACGGCATGCTCCGCTATCTCTACGAGCATGTGGAAAACCCGCTTTTCCAATGTCGCTTTCGCTGGCGCGCGAGCTCCATCGCATTCTGGGACAACCGCTGCGTACAGCATCGCGCGATGTGGGACTACTGGCCGCATACCCGGACTGGTAATCGGGTGACGGTGGCAGGGGATCGTCCGTATTAGTGAGCCGGAATACGGTCCATGCTGATTTGCTTGCGGCGCGTCAGAAAGGCATCCATTACTGCTTCAATCGTACCTCGTCGAGCGTTTGTTTGGCCTTTGTGACCTCTTCTTCAAGCTTGCTTTGGCGTTCCCAATAGGAATCCCGCAGACGGGCCCCGCCGCCGACGCTCCCAATCCGATCGACATCGGTCGGCTCCGCCCCTTCGCGACGCGCAAGCTCCGCCTTGCGCAAGGCCTCTTCCGCCGCCTCCAGCGTAACGCGGCTTGTTTCGCCTTTGCCGCGCGATGCGGCGGTTCCAGGCTCTTGAGACGAGCGCTCTTTGCTGATTGGCATGCGTAAGACCGTGCCGCCGATTCCGCTGGTTGGCATTGGCGGTGCGGTTTCTACCGTCTTGGCGGCGCCTGGGACGGGCTTATCCGCATAAATCACCCGGCCACCGGGCATCGTCGACCGGTAGGTGGTCTGCGCCGCCGCATGAACTGACACCAGGGTAGCAAGGCAAAGGGAAATGAAGGCAACGGACTTTGACATGACGCAACCATCGCAGATGGGATCGGAAGAATATTTTCCCTCGATTGCCATCTGCGGCGCGCGCCACTAAGCCCTCTAGAACGTTCGCCGATGCGTGGCGCCTCACCGCCGATCCGACGTCAAGCGCCGTATCGCATCCGTGCACCAACGATTTGTCCGGTCATGAACGCACCACCGGTGCCGGCGAGAAACAGAACCATCGCGGCGACATCGGCAGGTTCGCTCACTTTGCCCAGCACATCGATCGCCATCTTCTCCTGCCACGCCGGATTGGCGGCGCGACCAAGCGGCGTGTCGGTAAGGCCTGGGTTGACGGCATTCACCGTCACGCCGAACTGACCCATCGTCAGGGCGAGGCTTTTGGTGAGCGCGATCATGCCGCCTTTCGAGGCCGCGTAGTGCGCATAGTCGATGCTGCCATGCACGCCGCGATCCGATGTAATGAGAATCATCGTTCCGGATCGCTGTACCGACATCACCCGTGCGACATCCCGCGTGATGTAAAACGTGCCATCGAGATTGACGTTGAGGACACCACGCCAGTCCTCATCGGTCATCTCCAGAAAAGGCTTGCGCGGACAAATACCGGCCGCATGCACCAACACGTCGATACGACCGAACGTTCCCTTGGTGTGTGCGACCAGCCGACCCACCGCTTTGGCATCGCTCACATCACACGCCATATCGATGGCCGATCCGCCGTGATTGCGGATCTCTTCACAAGCTGCGCGCGCCTGCTCTTGATCGCGATCGGCGACGATGACCTGCGCGCCGTGCTTCCCGAGGAGTGCCGCGCAGGCACGGCCGATTCCGGAGGCACCACCGGTGACGATCGCTATCTGGTGTTGGACGGACACGGACTATTGCCGCTCGACACCGGCTTTGGAGAGAACTTCTCGCCACTTCACGATCTGCTCCTGCACGAAAGTACCGAGCACGGCAGGGGTCGAGGCGAAGATCTGCATGCCCTGGCGTTCAAAGTATTCTTCGGATTCGGGCGTTCTCAGCACATCGGTCAACATCTTGTTCAGTTGCGCCACGATATTGGGTGGCGTGCCGGCCGGGGCAAAGGTGGCAAGCCAGCCGAGCAGTTCGTAGCCAGGATAGCTGTCTGAAATCGGCGCGACATTGGGCAGCGCCTTGATCCGGGTAGTGGAGGTCACCCCAAGTGGCCGCAGCTGACCGCTCCGGATGAATTCAGCCACGACAAAATAATCAATCGTAGTGAAGTCGACGCGCCCGGCTGCCAGATCGAGCACCGCTTGCGGTGGCGATTTGTAGGACACCGACACCGCGGTGAATCCCCCAATACCCATCAGGAGCGCAGCGTTGCCGATCGCACCGGTGTTGCCGGCGCCAAAGTTGAGCTTGCCCGGATTGGCCCTGCCGTACTCCATGAACTCCTTCAAATTCTGCGCGGGCAGGCTCGACCTGATGACCAGCACATGCGGATTTTTGGTGACCCCGGTGATCGGCGCGAAGTCCTTGACCGGATCGTAGCCAAGGTCCTTGTAGAGATACACATTGGCAGCATGGGCGGAATTCGATGAGATCATCATCGTGTAGCCATCGGGTGCCGCCTTCGCGGTTTCACGCGCGGCGAGCATGCCATTGGCGCCGACCCGGTTGTCGATGATGAACACCGTCCCAGTCGCTTTCGTGACGCGGTCAGCCAAATAGCGAATGACCGCATCCGATGGCGCCCCCGGCCCGAAGGGCACCATCACCCGAATCGGCTTGGCCGGGTAAGCCTGCGCGTAGGCGCTTTGCATCGGTATAGCCAGTGCGAACGCAGCAAAAAGCATCGGTGCGAGCCGCATCATGTTGGTCTCCCCTTATGTGTTGAATCGCCAGACGACTACGCAACAAACGTTGCGGTGGCCGAACCAAAGCCTTCAAACGCCGCCGTCACCGGTTCGTTTGCCTTCACTTCAAAAAATCCACTGAACGAGCCGGTCACCAGCACATGCCCGACCCGCAACCCGCCACGATGACGCATCTCGTTCGCCAGCACCACGCAAGGCATGAAAGGATCGACGAAGGCATGGCCGCCGACGGTCTCCACGAGTACGCGATCCGGGGTTCGCATGACCGCGCGCATCGCCGCAAAATCAAAGTCCTGCCAATCGCGCCGGCCTTCCCCGACGATATATGCGCCGCAGGTGTTGTGATCGGCCCAGGCCTCCATGCGCGCCTTGCGGTCATCCAGCATTTGGCGGATGGTGCGATAGGTCGTGTCGAAACGGGTATCGACGATCTCCAGCGATGGACAGGCCACCACTACCTCCGCAATTTCGGCGAACTTGTATGGTTTGGCACGGGCCGGCAAATCGGCCAACAAGCGAAAAGAAATCTCAGGCTCAATCTTCAAGTTCGGTGTCAGTGCCAATGGCACGCTCGCCGGACTCTTGAACAGCCGCGATGCGAACAATGGACAGATATACGGCTGTTGCCGCGGGCTATAGGCAAAGCCGATCTTCCAGCCGCCGATCGGCTCATTCAACTGCTCGGTCACCGCATCGATAATTGCATTGACCTCAGCCGTATTGACGGGCTTGCATTCAGGCGGCAATTCCCGCAACGGCACGCCGGTGCGACGGGCCTCTACAAATAGTTGCGTCGCCTGTTGGATTCTTGTTGCTTCCATGCCAATGCCTCCGCTGGAGTATGTGCGTACGTTATGAATTCGCCAACCAGCCGCCGTCGATCATCAGCGGAGTACCGGTGATTTCGCTCGCATCATCCGTACAAAGAAACGCCGCGAACGCACCAACTTTACTGGGTGGAATGAAACGCCGCGATGGTTGACGGCCCGCCATGTAGTCAGCGATGGCATCGGGCTCGGATAGGTTCTTCGCTGCCATGCGCTCGGCGACCAGCTTCTTGGCATTTGGCGTGTACGTCGCACCCGGGCACAGCGCATTGCAGGTGATGTTGTAGGGCAGGCCTTCCAGCGCGACCACCTTGGTCAAGCCCACCAGACCATGTTTCGTACTCACATAATCGGCGCGCCGGGTGGTGCCCGCCAAGCCGTAGTTGGACGCAAGATTGATGATGCGCCCCCACTTGCGCTCTTTCATGCCAGACATCGTGCGACGAATGATTTGGAACGGCGCGGAGAGGTTGACCGCCAGCGCGTAGGCCCACTTTTCAAGCGGCATGTCTTCGATGTTGGCGTAGTGACGCGTCACCGCGTTGTTGACGACGATGTCGATCGCCCCGAAGCGGCGCTCGGTGGTGGCGACCATCTCTTCCACCTGCGCCGCAATAGAAAGGTCGGCGCCATGATAGTCGGCCGTAACGCCAAGATCGGTAAGGAGCTTGACCCGCTCCGTGATCAATCCGGTCGGACCGAAGCCGTTCAACATCACGTTGCAGCCCTTCCGCGCGAGGGCCTCCCCGATGGCAAAGCCGATGCCATCCAACGAACCGGTGATCAATGCGGTCTTTCCGCTTAGCAAAGCCAATCCTTTCGGTACGAGCCGAATCTGCGCGATTCTATAGGCAACAACGCTTCGCTAGCCGAGATACCCCAACCCAAGCGATCGCAAGCGTTCTATATCGTTCGCCGCAAAGCCCCAATCGGTCAGGGCACCACGCCCGCCTTCGCCCCGCTCAGGCGGTGCGCCGCGAACCGCGGGCGGTGTGCGTGAAAAGCGCGGCGCCGGTGCGGCCTGCTCGATGCCTGCTATCGTCACGTAATTCTCACGGGCGATGTTATGCGGATGGCGTTTGGCTTCAGTCATCGTGAGCACCGGCGCAAAGCAGGCGTCCGAGCCCTCGAACACAGTACACCACTCGTCACGCGTCTTGGTCTTGAAGACTGCACTGAAGCGCATACGCAATTCCGGCCACCCAGCCACATCGTTTTGCTTTGGCAATGGCTCCGCGGCAAGGCCTAGTCGTTTCAACAGATCGGCATAGAATTTCGGCTCGATCGAACCGATCGAGACGTACCTGCCGTCCTTCGTCTCATACGCGTCGTACCAGGGCGATCCGGAATCGAGAATATTGGCGCCGCGCTCTTCCTTCCATTGCCGCGTGGCCAGCAGCCCGGCGAACATCGCGGCCAACAACGACGCGCCCTCCACCATGGCGGCATCGACGACCTGTCCTTGCCCGGAGCGAAGCGATTCAACCAGGCCACATGCGATGCCAAAGCCAAGCAGCATGCCCCCGCCGCCGAAATCCCCAACTAGGTTAAGCGGCGGCGACGGTGCTTGCCCGGCCCGGCCAAACGCCGACAGCACGCCCGCCAAGGCAATGTAGTTGATGTCATGCCCCGCCCGCGCGGCGAGCGGTCCGTCTTGCCCCCAACCGGTCATCCGGCCATACACCAAGCGCGGATTACGAGTGAGGGCGACATCGGGACCCAGGCCGAGACGTTCCATGACGTTGGGTCGAAAGCCCTCGATGAGCGCATCGGCTTTCTCGATCAATGCGAGCGCGGCATCGACCCCCGAGCGCGACTTGAGATCGAGGGTCACGGAGCGCTTACCGCGCATGAGGATCTGCGTTGAGCGGGCCATCCGAATGCCAAGACCGCTCTCCTCGTGGCGATCGACCACAATGACATCGGCCCCCATATCGGCCAGCAACATACCGGCGAAGGGACCCGGCCCGATCGCCTCGAATTCCAGTACTTTCATTCCTTTGAGAGGACCCATGTTTGTCCCAGTGTAAAGACGCGCGGTGAAAAGTGACTAACAAACAGTGATGGGTGAAGGGGGTGCCCGGTTAGGACCTTTCACTGCTCACCTTTCAACTCTCCCGCTTCACTGCCGCAGCGATGCCGTGAAGAATAGCACCGCACACGTTAGACTCTTAATCCTCACCGGAGAATGCATCGTGGATCTCAACTACTCTGCCGACGAACTGGCCTTTCGCGACGAGGTGCGCGCATGGCTGGCCGCGAACCTGCCCAATGATCTGCGCGAAAAGGTGTCTGGTTACGCGCACCTGTCGCGCGACGATCTGCTCAGGTGGCACAAGATCCTCGCGAAGAAAGCTTGGATCGCGCCCGCCTGGCCAAAGGAATGGGGCGGCAATGACTGGACGGTTGTGCAACGCTACATCTTCGAAGAAGAATGCGGTTACGCCGGCACGCCGCCGCTGATCCCCTTTGGGATCGCCATGTGCGCGCCGGTGCTGTTCAAATTCGGCACCGAAGCGCAGAAGAAACGGTTTCTGCCACGCATTTATCAAGGCGAAGATTTCTGGTGCCAGGGTTACAGCGAGCCAGGCTCAGGCTCCGACCTCGCATCCTTGAAGACGCGCGCGGTCCGGGAAGGTGATCACTACGTCATCAGCGGTCAGAAAATATGGACCACGCTTGCGCATTACGCCGATTGGATCTTTTGTCTGGTGCGCACCGATTCGTCGATGAGCAAACGCCAAGAAGGCATCAGCTTCATCCTGATCGATATGCAGACCCCCGGCATCACGGTACGCCCGCTAATCCTGATGGACGGCGGGCACGAGGTCAACGAAGTGTTCTTCGACAATGTGAAGGTGCCGGTCGAGAATCTCGTATTCGAGGAAAACAAAGGGTGGACGGTCGCCAAGTACCTGCTCGGCCATGAGCGCATGAACACCGGGCGCATCGGCGCCTCCAAGCGCGAACTCGTCAAACTGAAAGATCTCGCCCGTAAGGAAATAAAAGACGGCAAGCCGCTCATCGAAGACATGCGCTTTCGCGACAAATTGTTCCGTGTCGAAATCGAACTCACCGCACTCGAGATCACCAATCTTCGCTTTCTCGACCAGATGCGCCGGACCGGCCAACCGCCGGGCGCCGACGTCTCGATCCTGAAAATTCGCGGCACCGAAATTCAGCAGACCCTCACTGAATTGATGATGCAGGCGATCGGTCCACTGGCACAGCCGTTTGAGGCGGTTGGTAGCGCAGGGGGGGTCGATGCCTACACCTCGACCCTGGCCCCCCGCTATTGCAGCTACCGGAAGACCTCCATCTACGCCGGCTCCAATGAAATCCAGCGCAACATCATCGCCAAAATGAGTCTCGGTCTTTGACCCGCGGGAACCCATCATGAACTTCGATTCCAACGAAACACAACAACTGCTTGCCGATGCCGTGCTGCGGTTTGCCGCCAAAGACTACGACTTCGAAGCCCGCAAGCGGATCGTGCAATCGGCCGATGGCTGGAGCGAAAGCGTCTGGAACACCATCGCAGAGATGGGCCTCCTTGGCATCCCGTTCAGCGCCGACTATGGCGGCTTTGGCGGCGGCGCGGCCGATTTGATGAATGTCATGGACGCGATCGGCAGCGCGTTGATCGTCGAGCCGTTCTTGCCGACGGTCGGGCTCGGCGCCCAGTTGGTCGCACGGGCCGGCAGTGCGGCGCAACATGCCGCGATCCTGCCTAGCGTCATCGAAGGCAAGATCAAAGTGGCGTTCGCGCATACCGAAAAGCATGCGCGCTATGACCTTTCGAAAGTCAGCACCCAGGCAACCAAAACCGGCAACGGCTGGAATTTGCATGGAGAGAAGCTCATCGTGTTGGGCGCACCGATGGCCGATCGAATCGTCGTGTCCGCACGCACGGTTGCCGGCATAAGCCTTTTTCTGGTCGATCGGACTGCGCCCGGCCTAACGATCCGGCCCTATCGAACGCTCGATGAAGTGCGGGCAGGCGATGTCGTGCTAAGTAACGTGCGAGTCAGTGGCGATGCATTGCTGGGTACCGATGGCCATGCACCGCCGGTCATCGAGGCGGTCACCGATTTCGCCATCGCGCTACTCTGTGCGGAAGCGGTCGGTGCGATGAAATCCGCCAATGACGCCACGTTGGAATACCTGAAGACTCGCAAACAATTCGGCGTGACCATCGGTACGTTCCAGACACTCCAGCACCGGATGGTCGATATGATGGTGAGTTACGAACAGGCCAAATCGATGGCCTGCCTTGCCTGCTCGAAGGTCGACCATGCGACCGATGTCAATGACCGCGCGCGCGCGGTTGCCGCCGCGAAATTCCGCATCGCGGAGGCCTGCCGGCATATTTCACAAGAATCGATTCAACTCCATGGCGGCATGGGTATGACCGAAGAGATGAAGATCTCGCATACCTTCCGGCGTCTGACAATGATCGCGCAACAGTTCGGCGATGCGGATCATCATCTGGCGCGGTATGGATCGTTGGCGGAGTAATGACGGACGGAGCGAACGACATGGCAAATCCAAATATTCTCGACGGCAAAGTCATCCTTGTCACCGGCGCCGGTCGCGGCATCGGCCGTGACATCGCGCTGCTGGCCGCAGCACAAGGCGCGAAGGTGATCGTCAATGATCTGGGGGCAGGCGTCGACGGCGAAGGCGGTGCCAGCGCCGGCCCTGCTCAAGAAGTGGTGGCCGAAATCAAGCAGGCGGGCGGTCAGGCCGCCGCCAATACCGACAGCGTAACCGATCCGATCGCCGCCGAACGGATGTTGAAGCAAGCGGTCGACACCTTTGGCAAGATCGATGGCGTGGTCAACAACGCCGGCATTTTGCGCGATCGCATATTCCACCGGATGAGCACCCTCGACTGGGAGCGGGTGATCGGTGTGCATCTGATGGGCAGCTTCTATGTATCGAAAGCGGCTTCGTCCTATTTTCGCGAACAACAATCAGGTGCGTTCGTGCACTTCACCTCGACCTCCGGCTTGGTGGGCAACGTCGGACAAGCGAATTATTCGGCCGCCAAATTAGGCATTGTTGGGCTGTCGAAGTCGATCGCGCTCGATATGCAGCGCTACCACGTGCGCTCGAACTGCGTATCACCGTTTGCCTGGAGTCGTATGATCGGCACGATCCCGACTGAAACGGAGGATCAAAAGGCCCGCGTGGAAAAGCTGAAGAATATGACCACGGCCAAGATCGCGCCAATGGTCGTGTATCTTTTGTCCGATGAAGCGAAGGGGGTGAACGGCCAAGTGTTCGCCGTGCGAATGAATGAAATCTTCCTGATGAGTCAACCGCGGCCGCTCCGTTCGGTCCAGCGCAGCGAGGGTTGGACCCCGCAGACGATCGCAGAGCATGCGATCCCAGCGATGGAAAAACACTTCTTCCCGCTGGAAGTTTCGGCGGATGTGTTTTCGTGGGACCCGGTTTGAGGCAGTGAAGGGTGAAAAACCGCCTTCTCCCTTCACACTAGCGAGCCGCCCGGCTCGTTAGTCATTCATCGGCATCGGCAATCCCATGCGAATCTTCAATGCCTTGATGCCCTCCTTCACTGCGCCGCAGACCGGTAGGGCAAGCCTTGCAATATCGGCTTCATGCAACAGGATGCGCATGTCTTTCTCCGCCCACGGCATGCCGCTCTCTTCGGCGCGCGTATCCATCGACCAGTTCTGCGCGCTACTGTGATGCAGGGCCGCGCGTAGTTTTTCCGGATCGACGCCGAGCGCCTCGCCAAGCCTTAATCCTTCGTCGTTGGCGGTCATGCAGGCCCAGAGAATCGAGTTGTTGACCATCTTGGCAACCTGTCCGGCACCGGCTGCACCAAGATGAAAAATATCGGATGCGAAGCCCTGGAAGACCGGACGGCACGCTTCGAACGCCTGCTCATCGCCGGAACCGAGGATCAACAGCTTGCCGGTCAGTGCCGCCGCTTCGCCTCGGGTCAGAGGAACATCGAGCAATACGATGCGTCGCTCCGCCAAGCGCTCCGCCAACTTCTTCGCGTAACGCGGAGCAACCGTCGAGCCGAGCGCAACGATGAGCCCGGGATGGGCACCCGCCACGACGCCGTCCGCCCCAAATAACACTTGCTCAACCTCGCTATCGAAGCCCACCACCACGATCACCAGATCTGTCTGGGCCGCAATTTCACGTGCGCTCGTGGCAAGGCGGAGCTCCATCTTTCTGGCGTTGGCAATGGCAACCGCGCTGGGGTCATACCCAACCACATTGAAACCCTTTGCCAGCAGATGCTTGGCCATCGGACCGCCCATCTTGCCCAGCCCCAGGATGCCGACGCGTTCAATTTTGTTCATGTCGTTCCTCTAATCTGCTTTGATGTTGGCTGCACGAATCACTTTTCCCCAGCGCTCGTAGTCTTCAACGACGAGCTTGCCGAATGCCTCCGGTGTTCCCGGGGTGGCGATCACCCCTTGGTTGGCCAGCGCCTGGGCCATATCCGGCTGCGCAATGAGTTCCCGCACGACCGCGTTGTACTTTCCAATGATGTCTGCCGGCACGCCCGCCGTGGTCCATAGCACGAGCCACAAATCGACGTCGTAGCCGGTGATGCCCTGCTCATGCAAGGTCGGGAACTCTTTGAACAATGGATGTCGATCCCGAAATGTGACGCCCAGCATTTTTATTTGGCCGCCCTTCAGCATGGGCAATGCGATATGCACCGGCACGAACATGGTCGGGATGTGTCCGGCGATAAAATCGTTGGTCGCACCGGACGATCCCTTATACGGCACATGCACCACATCGATCGCGGTCTGTTGCTTGAACAGTTCCATGCAGAGGTGATGATGCGTGCCGCTGCCGGGCGAGCCGTAGTTCAACACGCCCGGCCTTGCTTTCGCATAGGCGATGAACTCCTGCACGGTATTGACCGGCATCGCATGATGGACCACCAGTGCCATGCTGGTCGAGCCGATCGCGATCACCGGCGCGAGACTCTTGGTCACATCGTACGGGAGCTTCGGATACAAGTGCGGCACGCTGACGATCGAAGCCGGGCCCACCAGCATCGTGTGGCCATCGGGTACCGCCTTTGCCACCTCATCCGAACCAATCGTTCCCGACGCACCGGGCCGATTCTCCACCACGAAAGGCTGGTTCCATTTTGCCTGAAGCTTTGGCGCAAGGAGTCTTGCAACGATGTCAGGCCCAGCGCGCCGGCAGTAAACGGAACGATGATGCGCACCGGCCGGCCGGACAGGCCCTGGGCCTGCGCGCCCCAAGGTGCCAGGGCAGCCAGGGCCGCTGTGCGCTGCAAGAATTGCCGGCGCGACTGGCGGGCCGCATTCACCACCGGACGGTCCGTTTCAAGTTGCCTGCCAACCATCAACCCGACCCCTTAGAGTTTCATTTGCAAGAATCGCAGCAGGCGCGGCGCGAGGAACCCGGCATGGCTGTTTGGCTCATTGATTGGGTCAGCCATCCAGAAGTGGGGCGCACCGGTCACCGCCACCGGACGCGCGAAGTGGCCGGCTTGTTTTAGCGCCTCGAGGAACATTTCCGACTGGGTCTGGTGATCGACGATGTCATCGGTATCGCCCCAGACGACCAAAAACGCCGCGCCGTTGTTCTTGCCGGAAATATAGGACATCGGCGATCCCTCGAAATACGGGCGCTTGTCATCGATTGCGCTCACGCCGAGGAATTTCTCGACGATGGAATCGCGCACACGGGAAACCAGATCGTGCCGCCATTGCTGATAAAGATCATAGACGCCATAGCTGCCCACCATCAGCTTCACCTGGGTGGATACCTTGCCGTATTTGTCACCGGCGTTGCCATCCTTAAACGTCGGATGTTCACCGGCCAGGGCCACCGTCGCGGCTAGATGCGCACCGGCTGAATCACCGACCAGGCCGATCCGGTCGGGATCGACACCGAGTTCACTGGCATTGCCGCGCACGAATTGCACCGCCGCCCGCACGTCCTGAATGGCATCGGGAAAGGTTTTCTGACCCGGCTTCGAAAGACGATAGGTGCAGGCGAACGTCGTGTAGCCGCGCTCCGCCAACCAAGGCCCCCAATACTGGTAGACGCCGCGATTGGCGAGCTGCCAGCCGCCGCCATGCACCGCGACCATGGTCGGATACTTGCCGGGTGTTTTCGGCCGGTAGAGGTCCCCTTGCAGTGACGCGCCACCATGACTTGCGAATTCGATGTCTTTCTTGATTTCAACTTGTTCCATGCGCTCGCTCCTTAGCTGATCGATTGCAATGCGATTTATTTCAATTCATAGAGTTCAAGGATAGTGACCTTCTTACCCTTGACCTGCTGGATCACGACCACCTTGCCGGCCTGATTGTGCTTGTCGAAGGCGACTTGCTTGCCATGCAATGGGGTAAAGCTCGCTTTCGCGAGCGCATCGCGGATCTTGTCGGGATCATCACTGTTGGCGCTGCGGATCGCTTGCCCGATGACGCGTGCGGTATCGTAACCGGCCCAGCTTTGCAGCGTGGCCACGGTCTTATGCCGATCGAGGATGGTGGCGGCAAATTTCTTGTTGACGGCGTTATCGATATCGGCCGAATAGGTCCAGGCCGATACCGAGCCCTCCATGCCGCCTGCTTGAATGATTTCTAAGTTCTTCCCGGCCAGCTCGGCGCGCCCGGTGTAGGGAATGCTAATCCCCATCTGCATGGCGTTGCGCAGCAGATTGAGTTGATCCGCACCCAGCATGAAAATCGCGATGGCATCAGGCTTACGCTGATTCACGCGGGTCAGCACCGAGGTAAAGTCCGGGATCATTTGCGGCGTGAAATCGGTCGAGATCACATTGACACCCGCCTTCTGGGCGAGCGGCGTGAAGGCGCCGGCACCGCCCCGACCGAAATCGGAGTCCTCCGCGATGATCGCCACATTCTTGAAGAGCTTTGATTTGCCCAACGCTTCGGTCAGTGCCTGCGCCATGCGAAGGTCATCGGGACTGATCCGAAACATATACAGATTGCCGCCTTCACCGGAGATCTCGCCGATGCGCGGGCTGGATGACACGCCGGTCACCATCGGAATCTTGGCCTCCTGAAGGATCGGCATCATCGCGAGCGTGGCACTCGAACAGTGCGCGCCGATGATGGCACTGACCTTATCCTGTACGAGCTTCCTCGCGCTATTGGCGCCTTCAGTCGGATTGCAGCGATTATCGACCGCGATGACTTCGATCTTGCGGCCGAGCAATCCGCCACCTGCGTTCAGTTCTTCCACAGCAAGGTCGACGCCCCATTTCTCCCACTGGGACGCCAATGCCGCCGGGCCGGTGAATGAACTGGAAAAGCCGATGCGGATGGGATTTTGCGCTACCGCCGGCAATGCAACCGCCGCGGCAAGTGCGACGAAAACGAGGCGTCTCATAGCAGCTCCAAGATCAGGGAAGGTCCGAAACGAGGTACCTTGCAATCATAATCCAATCGTTGCGAAGAACGGGACGAACTGTTGGGATGCCATGCCGATCGGTGGAATCCTGCGATGGTTGGAATGCGTTGCGCTATTCCACCCTACAATCCCTAGCGACCAGGTCAACAACGTTCGTTCCCACTCCGCCTCATGCCAGTCGACGCCACCTATCTCCTGCAACTCACGCTGAACGGCCTCATGCTGGGGCTGATTTACGCACTCATCGCCGCGGGCCTCGCGCTGGTGTTCGGGGTGCTGGAGATCATCAACTTCGCGCATGGCGAACTCTTGATGGTCGGTGCCTATGTGATGGCGTTTGCGTTACCCGCGCTGGGTGGCCAATATATACCGGCCATGGCTGTCGCTCTGCTTGCATCCGCCTTGCTTGGGTTCGTCCTCTATCACGGCTTTCTCGCCCGCCTGCGTGACAAAGACTTCGAGCGCTCCATCCTGGTAACAATGGGTATCTCGATGGTGCTGCTCTACGGCTGCCAATATCTGTTCTCGGCGACGCCCAAAATGGTGAACACCGAGTTCGGCTTTGCAGGGATTGCGGTCGGTTCGATCAAGATCACTTGGACCCGAGTGATCGCCGCCGGGCTCGCGATCATGGCCTTTGCGTTCCTCTGGTTCATCTTGTTTCGCACGCAGTTCGGTCGCGCCATGCGCGCCGTGTCCATCAATCGCGAAGCAGCGCTGATGGTGGGCGTTCGACCGCAGTCGGTCGCTCGCAATGCAGTCGTTATCGCGACCGTTCTTTGCGGGTTGGCCGGCGCCGCGCTCGCACCGATCCATCTCGTGCAGCCGATCATGGGCCAGTTCCTCCTCTTCAAGGCGTTTGCGCTCATCATCATCGGTGGACTGGGCAGCATGTCCGGCGCCATTTTTGCGGGCCTTGCACTGGGCATCCTTGAGAGCTGGATCGGCGGTTTCTTCGACATCATTTGGCAGGAGGTCGCCGGATTTATCGTCATGATGGCGGTGCTCTTGGTGCGCCCGCAGGGGCTGTTCGGACAAGCTGCGGTGCGGACCGGCTGATATGGGGCGTTCGAAGCAACTGGAGGCGGCCGGTGTCGTCATCGCCGTCGCACTCCTCATTTTCTTGCCGCGCGTGAGTTCCGATTACGTCGTCGGCATCGCGATTACTGCCTTTACGTTTACCGTTGCCGCGGCCGCGCTGAACCTCGTGTACGGCTATGGTGGGCTGCTTTCCTTTGCACAACTCGCGTTCTGGGGCATCGGTGGTTACTGCACCGCCCTTTGGGTGATGGACGCGGGCGGCTCATTTTGGACCGGGCTCGCCTTGGCGGCGGGTTTGAATGCGGTGCTCGCGATTGCAGTCGGGTGGCCGGCCCTGCGATTGCATCGGGATTCGTTTGTCATCGTGACCCTCGCCTTTTCATTGCTCACCTTTCTGGTCGCGCGTGACTGGGTGGGCCTGACACGCGGGCCGCTTGGCTTACCTGGTCTGCCTGCGCCGACCCTTTTTGGAACCAAACTCGCCAGTACCCAAAGCATCTATTACCTGTCCCTCGCGTTCCTCGTCGCCTCGCTTGGCGTTCTGTATGCCATCGTCACCTCCCGCATCGGCCGGACCCTCCTTGCTCTCAAGCAGAACCAGCCGCTTGGCCTCGCGCACGGCGTCTCGCCAACGCCCTATAAATTGTTTGCGTTTGCAGTGAGCGCCGCGTTGACCGGCATGGCGGGCGGCATCCAAGTGTTTTATTTGAAGATCGTCGATCCCTCGATCCTCGACTTCTATTACATCCAGGCGTGGTTGATCATGGTGATCATCGGAGGCGCCGGCACGTTCTGGGGCGTGGTCATCGCCGGCCTAGTCATGGCGGCGCTGCCCGAAGTCCTGCGGTTTTCCAACGAGTTGCGCATGGTGATCTATGGCGCCATCCTGGTGGTCGCGGTCCTCGCGCTGCCGCAGGGCATCGCCGGATGGTTGCGGGAGCGACGCATCGCGCGCTTGCGCGCCACGATCGAGCGCGCTTGACCATGATCCCGCTGCTCTCCGTTACCGGCCTGGCCAAATCCTATCAAGGGGTGCGTGCCGTCGATGGCGTGTCATTCGAGATGCATGCGAATGAAATCGTCGGCATCATTGGTCCGAATGGCTCAGGCAAAAGTACTACGGTCGACTGCATCACCGGCTTTCAGACCGCGGATGCGGGCGATGTTCGAATGGAAGGCGCGCCATTGCAGGCGCTCGCGGCATGGCAGATTGCCCGGGCCGGATTGATGCGGACCTTTCAGACCGTGCGTGTCTACGAGCAATTGACCCTGGAAGAAAATCTCCTTGCGGCCATGGCGCAATTTGATGCGACGAACTGGTTGGATGCGCTGTTTCGTACGCCCAGGCTGCGCGCCGCCGACAGCAGCGCGCGTGCCCGTGCGCGGACACTCATTAACATGGCGGGCCTCACCCGCTACCACGACGCGCCGGTGGGAATTCTGTCCTATGGACAGAAAAAACTCGTCGCGTTGATCTCTGCCCTCATGCCCAAACCACGCCTGGTCATCCTCGATGAACCGGTCGCAGGCGTCAATCCAACCCGGATCCGCGAGATCGAGGCGGCGCTCCGGTTGTTACGCGATGAAGGCGAAACGTTTCTCATCATCGAGCACAATATGGATTTCATCATGAACCTCTGCGATCGGGTCATCGTGTTCGATCAAGGCCGCAAACTCACCGAGGGCACGCCCGCCGCCGTGCATGCAGACGCCAGAGTCCTGGAGGCCTATCTTGGCGTGCGCCCTTGACATCCGTGCGCTGACCGCAGGCTACGGCGATCTGCCGGTCGTGCATGACTTCTCGGCCGCCATCGAAGCGGGCACCGTCACGACGCTGATTGGCGGCAATGGCGCCGGCAAATCCACGTTGATGCGCGCGCTCTTCGGCACCTGCCGCCTCTTTGCCGGTGAAATTATTTTTCTAGGCGTGCCGATCGAGCGTATGCATCCGTGGGAACGGCTGGCCCATGGCATCGGTTTGGTGCCGCAGGGACGCTGCAATTTCGCATCGATGCGGGTTGCGGAGAATTTCAAGATGGCGTGCTATTCGCTCCAGCGTGCGGACCATGATCGGGCCATTGCGCGTACGCTTCAGCTCTTTCCAGCCCTCAAACCCAAGATGTCAGTCATGGCAGGCAACCTTTCGGGCGGTGAGCAGCAGATGCTCGAAATGGCGATGGTCATGGTGCCCTCACCCAAGTTGCTGCTGCTCGATGAACCCTCACTCGGACTGTCTCCCAAAATGCAACAAGACGTGTTTTCGATGGCGCGGCAAGTCGCCTCAATCGGCGTGACCGTGCTGATGGTCGAACAGAATGCGCACGGCGCGTTGCTCGCCTCCGACACTGCCATTGTTCTTGAACTGGGCCGCAACGTGCTGGCCGGACCCGCCAATGCGGTGATCCGCGATCCACGCATTCGCCTTGCATACCTCGGTGAACGCAGCACGGAGCGCCTCTCATGACCGTGCAACATTCAACGCGACTGGCCGTCGATATCGGCGGCACGTTCACCGACGTGGCCCTCGAACACGCCGGTGAGCGATCGAGCATCAAGGTGCTCACCACACCGCAAACGCCCGAAACCGGCGTGCTTACCGGCATCGATGCGATTCTCGCGCGCACCAAGTTGGCCCCTGATGCGATCGATGCGCTGATCCACGGCACCACCCTTGCCACCAACGCCATCATCGAAAGGAAGGGGGCGCGCACCGCACTGCTCGCCACCGAGGGTTTTCGGGATGCGATCGAAATGGCGTTTGAAAATCGCTTCGAGCAGTACGACATTCTGATGGACAAGCCCCCGCCACTGGTCCCACGGACCCTGCGCCTCTCAGTACCGGAACGGATCGACGCGCGCGGCAACGTGGTGAAACCGCTTGATGAAGAAGCGGTCCGTCAGCTCGTGCCACTCCTCAAGCGCGAGAAGATCGAATCGATCGCGATTGGCTTTCTGCATTCCTACGCATGGCCGGTCCATGAAGAGCGCGCCCGGGATTTGTTGCGCGCCGCGCTTCCGGAACTGTGGATCACGCTTTCTTCGGAAGTGAGCCCGGAGATTCGTGAATATGAGCGCTGGTCGACCGCCTGTGCCAATGCGTATGTGCAGCCGGTGATGGCGGGCTATCTTGGCCGTTTGCGTGAATCGCTGCAGTCGCGCGGCTTTCGCTGTCCGGTCTTTTTGATTACTTCGGCAGGTGGCCTTTGCACCCTGGAAACAGCCCAAGCCTATCCCATCAAACTCGTTGAATCGGGGCCGGCCGGTGGGGCGATCCTCGCCTCGCGCCTTGCCCAACAGTGCGGCGTCGCGCGGGTGCTGTCCTTCGACATGGGCGGCACCACTGCCAAAATATGTCTCATCGATGATGGCGAGCCGCAATACGCTCGTGCGTTCGAAGTCGCGCGGCAATATCGCTTTCTCAAAGGCAGCGGCCTGCCGCTTAGAATTCCGGTGGTCGAAATGGTGGAGATCGGCGCCGGCGGCGGATCGATTGCGAAGGTCGACGCCATGCGGCGCATCACGGTGGGCCCGGAAAGCGCCGGCGCGGAACCAGGTCCGGCGTGTTACGGCCGCGGCGGAACGGAGCCGACCGTCACCGATGCCGATGTGGTCATGGGTGCGGTGGATCCGCAGCGCTTCGCGGGCGGATCCATTCGTCTCGATCCGGCACGCTCAGCCTTGGCCATCGAACATCGACTCGGTGCGGCACTTGGCTTCACCGCCGCACAGGGGGCGTTCGGCATCGTCGAAGTGGTCGAAGAAAATATGGCCAACGCGGCGCGCGTGCATGCCGTCGAGCGCGGCATGGAGTTGGCCGGACGCACGCTGATCGCCTTTGGCGGGGCGGCGCCATTGCACGCGGCACGGCTGGCCGAGAAGCTTGGCATCGATGAAGTCATGATCCCAACCGGCGCGGGCGTGGGCTCAGCGGTAGGCTTTCTGCTTGCACCGGTTGCCTATGAATCGGTGCGTACGCGCTTTACGCCGCTCGATGCGTCATTCGATCCTGCCGCCGTGAACGCGATGCGCCATGCCATGCGTGAAGAGGCCACGCAATTCGTGCGACGCGGTGCCGCCAAGGGCGCGCTCAGCGAAGCTTGGACGGCCGATATGCGCTATCAAGGTCAAGGACATGACCTGACGGTGTCGATTCCCGCTGTCGATTTCACCGCTGATGCGATCGCCACCCTCGAAAAGCTCTTTATCGCGGAGTACGAACGCGTCTTCGGCATCCATATCCCCGACATGAAGGTCGAAATCATGAGCTGGGCCGTACGCGTCGCGGCGCCCGCACCGCCCTTGCCGCCTTGCCCGCCAATGCCTGCCCGGGTGGCCGCTCAATCAGCGGGGAGTCGTGAATTGTTCGATCCACGCACTGGCCGCAGCAGCCCGGTTCCACTATATTGGCGGCTTGACCTTGCTGCTGGCGCAGCGATGGTGGGACCTGCGATCATTGCCGAAGATGAGACCTCCACGCTGGTACCGGCCGGATTCTCTGCCCGCATCAATGCGCTGGGATACATTGTGATGACACGGCACAAGAGTGCCGGATAATGGGCCTACGACCATGAATGCCTTCACCGACCAGACCGACGCCTCGCTTGCGCAGATCCGCATGCAGGTGATGTGGGACCGGCTCATCGCGGTCGCCGAAGAACAGGCCCTCACCCTGATTCGCACCGGCTTCTCGACTTCCACCCGCGAGGCGGGCGATGTCTCGGCCGGTGCGTTCGACGCCAAGGGACGCATGCTCGCGCAGGCGATCACCGGCACGCCCGGCCATGTGAATGCAATGGCGCGCGCGGTGCGGCACTTTCTCGATAAATTTCCTACCGAGACGATGCGCGATGGCGATGTGTTCTTCACCAACGATCCGTGGAAAGGCACCGGCCACCTGCACGACTTCACCTTCGTCACACCAACCTATCACAACGGCAAACTTGCGGGACTGTTCGCCTCCACCTGCCATGTGGTCGATGTCGGCGGCCGCGGCATGGGTCCGGATTCCCGGCAAGTCTATGAAGAAGGTATCTACATTCCGCTGATGCGCTTCGCCAAAGCGGGGGTGGTCGATGCCTCGATCATGGAAATCATTCGCGAGAATGTGCGCGAACCGACCCAGGTAATCGGTGATCTGTTTTCGCTCGCTGCCTGCAACAAGGTGGGCGGTCGCCGGCTGATCGCGATGATGGATGAGTTCAAGCTCGACTCGCTCGATGAACTCGCCCGCCACATCCTTCAGCGTTCGTATGAAGCAAGCCTGGCCGCGATTCGCAAGATTCCGTTCGGCACGTACCACAACGAATTGATGGCAGATGGTTACGACAAGCCGATCAAGCTCGTTGCCGCACTCACGGTCGGCCCTACCGGCATCGATGTGGATTTCACCGGCACTTCGGGCATTTCCGCATTCGGCATCAACGTGCCGTTTTGCTACACCGAAGCCTATTCAAGCTTTGGCATCAAATGCATCGTGGCGCCGAAGATCCCGAACAACGAAGGCTCGCTGTCAGTGATCCGCGTGACCGCGCCGGACCACTGCATCCTCAATGCGAAACATCCGGCACCGGTGGCCACGCGCCACATTACCGGTCAATTATTGCCCGATCTCATGTTTGGGTGCCTGGCCGAGGCGTTGAAGGATGCGGTACCGGCCGAAGGCACCTCATGTCTGTGGAATCTGTTTGCCATGGGCGGTGATAGCCGGATTGAGGCGGATATCGATGTCATCGCGAAAAGCAAGCCGTTCAACGTCATGAGCTTCCATTCGGGTGGCACCGGTGCGCGACCCGGCAAGGACGGCCTCTCGGCCACCGCGTTTCCAAGCGGCGTGAAGAATTGTCCGGTCGAAATCACCGAAGCGCTCTCCCCTATTCTCGTGACCCGCAAGGAATATCGGGTCGATTCCGGCGGCCCCGGACAATTCCGCGGCGGACTGGGACAGGTGATGGAAGCCATTCATCTCGATGACGATCCGTTTATGATCAGCGCGAACTACGATCGGGTGGACTTTGCTCCGCGCGGCCGGGACGGCGGCCGCGATGGCGCCAAAGGCATCGTGCGGCTGGGCACAGGCACGCTGTTACGCGGCAAAGGTCAGCAAACGATCCCTGCCCACCAGTCGTTCGTCATTGAAGCACCCGGTGGCGGTGGACTCGGTGATCCGATGGCGCGCGACCCGGCGTTGGTGGCTGACGATGTGCGCGCCGGGCTGGTCTCATTGCAATCAGCGGCACGCGATTATGGGGTGATCTGTACAACGGACGGCGACCTCGACCGCGTCGCCACCACACAGCTGCGCAAACGCGCCGGTTGAACCGATCGGTCAAAGGAGAAAGCAATGCGAGTCAGTGCAGGATTGCCCACCGGAATGGAAGGCCTCACCTATCCGATTCCCTTCTCGGATCCGGAACGCGTTGCCGAGATTGCGCTTGCCGCCGAGCGTCTGGGATACGACTCGGTGTGGGGCAATGACCACATGACGACCCAACATTATGTGCGCGAGGAATTCCCGGTTCCGCCACGGTTCTGGGAACCCCTGATTACCTACGCATACCTTGCCGGCATCACCAAGACACTTCGCTTTGGCACCGGCATTCTGGTGCTGCCGATGCGCCGCGACATCGTGGCGGTCGCCAAGCAACTTTGCACGCTCGATCACTTTTCCGGCGGCCGCCTGGAAATAGGCGTCGGCATCGGCGCTTATCGCGAGGAGTTCGATGCCGTGCAACCGGACTCGCCTTTGCAGCGGGGCGATATCGTGACCGAAGGCGTGCGGGCGATGAAGAAGCTTTTCACCGAACGCGTTTCGTCATTCGAAGGCGATTTCTATCGGTATCGCGATGTCGAATTCTTTCCGAAACCAAAGCAAGCGAATATTCCCATCCTCATCGGCGGCAACAATCACAACAATATTCGCCGCGCGGTGGAGCACGCCGATGGATGGTTGCCGGCGGGCGTCCATCTCAGTCAAATCAAGACCGGCGTGGCACTGATGAAGCAACTTGCCGACCATGCCGGGCGCGATTGGCGCACACTCGAAGTGGCGCCACAATTCATCGTGCGTATCGACAAGACCCGTGCGAAGGCGGTCGATGCATTCCAGAAGAGCCAGATGTACAAGCATCTCGTCTCGCTCAGGAAATCAACGCTCAAAGGGCAAGGCGACATCAAAATGGAAGATTCCAATCTCATTGGCACACCGGCCGAGATCATCGAGAAGGCATTGGCCTATCGCGATGCGGGCGTGACGCATCTCTTGGGACTTTATTTCGCCGCGGGCTCAGTTCCCGATCTCATCGATCAGATGACGATGTTCGCCGAAGAAGTCATCCCGCATATCACCTCCCGTCAGCCGGGTCGCTAGGCATGGAGGCCACTCGCGCACCGTTACTGGAACTCGAAGAGATCAGTGTGCGAATCGGCGCCGTGCGCGCACTCTCCAATCTCAATGGGTTTGTGCGCAAAGGCGAACGCTTTGCCATCGTGGGCGCGGAGCGCGCCGGGAAGACTACCGTACTGGAGAGCATCGCCGAACGCCGTATCCCGCATGCGGGCGCGTTGCCCACGCCTGCTGCGCCAAATACCGCAGAGAGAATCAAGCCACCACCTGCAACGCCCGCTCGATTCCCGGCAGGTCGTCAATACCGCCGATGATCAGCTCATCCAGACCAAGGGTTCGATAGTCGTCGTAACGCTTGCGAACTT
>SHXR01000055.1 GCA_009693235.1 Betaproteobacteria bacterium
GCGCTACGGGCTGTATAAACTCCCAACGACAGCGAGCTGGAAATCCGCGCATGCCTTGGCATGAAGAGCATCGGAAAGCCGTGTGCGGGAAAACTGCATACACGGTTTGATGAGGGAGGGCAGGCGAGAGCCTGTTCTCTACTCTACCCACAAAAAGAAAAGGCAGGGAAACGTCCCTGTCTTTTCCTGACGAAGCGACGAAATTACTTCTTCTTGTCAGCTTTTTTGTCGTCTTTCTTCGCTTCAGCCTTCTTGTCGGCTTTCTTGTCGTCCATTTTGCTGCCGACATGCGAGCCAGCGATAGCAACTGACGAACCGGTAAACAAGGCAATCATCGTGAGTGCAATTAACTTACGCATTCTTATCTCCAAGTGGTGAACAGCGATATCAACTACGGGCACGCGTTCGCTTCCGTTGACAGTTTAGCAGAGCATTATGACCGCTGTTTCCGTCTTATCGTGAGGTCCCGACAGGGCGGTCATCCAATGCGTGCGGCCCGGCTTGACCCGCAATGACCTGACGAATTTGTAAGGATCGTGCCGCGGATCTGGTGATAAGCTCCGCCGCCATGTCTTTAATTGCTCGCAACGTCGTTGCGTTTCTATTGGGAACTTGGTTGTCGGCGATGCAGGCGGCACCCTATTTACCAAGTGACGACGCAAAGGTCCTTGAACGACTCCCGCTCAAGGCGACCGATCCAATGGCGCGTGAATTGCGTGAACTGCGCGCACGGGTCGCGGCGAATCCCGACGATCCCGACCAAGCGGCGACGCTGGCTCGCCGCTATTTTCGTCTCGCCATGGCCGAGGGGGATCCTCGCTACGTCGGCTACGGTGAAGCGGCGTTGCAGACGTGGTGGGCGCGAACCGATGCTCCTCATCCGGTCGTTAAAATGCGCGCCCTGCTCAAGCAGTACAAACACGATTTCTCCGGTGCACTGACCGATTTTGCGTTAGCCGGACAACGCGATCCAAGCGATGAGGAAATCTGGTCCTGGCGCGCGGCATTGCACATCGTGCAAGCGGACTACCTGGAAGCAACCAACGACTGCACCATGTTGAAACGGCATGCTTCCCAGGTGGGATGGGCCAGTTGTCAGGCATGGGTCGATGGCATGATCGGCAAAGCGAGTGCAGCCTATGCGGCGATGGCTGATGTTTATGCACGCGATACGACCGCGGCACCGAGTGCTCGCCTATGGACGCTCACGCGCTTGGCTGAGTTGGCGTTGCGCATGGGGAAGGCCGTCCAGGCCGAGGCACATTTCAAACAGGCACTGGCCCTTCGCGTTGACGATCAATACCTGCTCGCCGCCTATGCGGATTTCCTTCTCGATCATGGACGCGCCCGGGAAGTTCCGGCGTTGCTAAAGGGCTGGACCAAGTCAGACATCCTCCTGCTTCGGCTGGCATTGGCCGACCATGTATTGCAGCTGCCAGGGGGCGGCGCACACGCCCGCGCGTTACAGAGCCGGTTCACGGCAGCCGCCATGCGACGCGATACGTTGCACCTGCAGGAGGAGGCGCGTTTTCGCCTTCACATTCTTGGCGATGCCAAGCGCGCCCTTGCCCTGGCGCAGGAAAACTGGGCCGCGCAACGGGAACCGCGTGATGCGCGCGTGCTTTTTGAGGCGGCTATCGCAGCGCGTGACGCCCAAGCGGGAAAGCCCGTTGTGAGTTGGCTGGAATCATCCCGCCATGAAGACCCGGTGCTGCAGCGCTTGGCGCGCGAATTGGCCAACTTGCCGCAATGATGCGTTTCATCTGCGCGATGTTCCTGGCCTTCTACGCAGCCATGGCATTCGCCCACAAGGCGAGCGACAGCTACCTCACTATCACCCCTGACGACGCCGTGGCCCACATCGATGGTCAGTGGGATATTGCGCTCCGTGATCTGGATTTCGCGATGGGTATCGATGCCGATGGTGATGGCGAAATCACTTGGGGGGAAGTCAAGGCCCAGCATGAGCGTATCGCTGCCTATGCGCTGGCTCGTCTTTCGCTCCGCTTGGCAGGCGGTATCTGTCCGCTCCGCGTAGTGGAACATCTGATCGATGAGCATAGCGATGGATCGTATGCGGTGATCCGGTTCACGGCTACCTGTTCGCAACCGCGCGGGCGACTCGATCGGCTGGACATCGAGTACCGGGCTCTCTTCGATCTCGATGCGCAACATCGCGGGCTCCTCCGGTTCACGCATGCAGGCGCCACGCGTAGCGCCATTCTGAGTCCCGAGCAGCCGACCGTGACCTTCGCACTTCATGACGGCGCCACGCCCACTTCAGGACGCTGGGCGGAGTTTTCGCAGTTCGTGCAGGAAGGCGTTCGGCATATCTGGATCGGCTTTGACCACATCCTCTTTTTGTTGTCCTTGCTGCTGCCCGCGGTGCTCGTTCTCCGGTCGCGCATCTGGCAACCGGTGGCGGCATTCAGGCTAGCCGGCTGGGATGTGCTCGCGATCGTCACATCATTTACCATCGCCCATTCGATCACGCTCACACTGGCCACGCTGGAAGTCGTCACCCTGCCGTCGCGTTTCGTCGAGTCGGTGATTGCCATATCCGTGGTGCTGGCCGCGGCGAATAACGTCTATCCCCTCGTCGATCGCGCGCGTTGGGCGGTGGCGTTCGTATTCGGCTTGATCCACGGATTTGGCTTTGCGACCGTGCTTGGCGAGCTCGGATTGCGCTCGTCCACCTTGCTTATAGCGCTGGTCGGTTTCAACATCGGCGTGGAAATCGGACAACTGGCGATCGTGCTGGTTTTTCTGCCGATCGCCTATTGGTTGCGGGCGACGTGGATGTATCGCCGCATGGTCGTGCTCGGCGGATCGGTCGCGATCATGCTCATTGCGGCCGTTTGGTTTTGCGAGCGGGCGTTCAACCTCGCGTTGTGGCCGGTCTAAGGTCGATCGTCAGGCGTCAACGATCAAATTTTCTTTGAGGAGACGAGAAATCTGCTCGGCCGTGACGGGCGGGCAGAAGAGGTCGCCTTGGTAGCGGTCGCAGCCTAGTTCGCGCAATCGGATCAATTGCGGAACCGCGGAGACTCCCTTGGCGACCGCCATGCATTGCAGTCCGTGAGCCAAAGCGATGACGGCGCCGCAGAGTGCTTTTTCGCCGGAGTCGTTGGTCAAGTGCTTCACGACTGCGTGATCGATTTTCAACGCTCGGATCGGCAGGTGCCTCAGTTTGAGGAGTGGCGCATAGCCGGCACCGAAGTCATCCACCGCGAAGCTCACGCCAATATCGCACAATTGACGGATAAGATTCACCGTCAATTCGATGTTGTCGTTGAAGGTGGCGGCAGCGACCTCGATTTCAATCAAACCAGGGTCGAGTTGGAACTCGTCCAGAATCCCCTCGAACGTTGGCACCAGCTCGGCACGGCGCAAATACGTTCCAGATAAATTGATGCTGACGGGAAGGCGTTTGCCGCCGGCGTCTCGCCAGGCCGCTGCCGCGCGACAAGCCGTACGAATCACCCAATCCTCGATTGGAATGATCAATTGCGCTTGCCGCGCGATTTCGAGCACCTGTGGCGGTGATACCCAGCCGTGGGCTAGGTTGCGCCAGCGGAGCAGCGCCTCGACGCCCACCATTGCGTTGGAAGCGGTATCGACGATGGGCTGGTAGTGGAGTTCCAATTCGTTCCGCTCGATGGCGTGACGGAGCGCGTTTTCAACGTTGAGGGCGTGGCGCGCTGTCGCATTCATCGACTGATCATAGAACTGGAACGTATTGCGGCCATTTCCTTTGGCGCGATACATCGCCGCATCCGCGTTCATCATCAAAGTCGCGGCGTTATCGCCATCGTCCGGTGAAATGGCGATACCGATGCCGCATGACACGACTACATCCTGGTTCGCGATCTGCGCTGGTTCGGTCGAGGTGCTGCCGACGCCCGTCGAGCTGTCGCCAAAGTCGAACGACGGAGCGGACGGTGCGTTTGTACTCGTTCGGGTGCGAGATACTGGTATTGGCATGAGCGAGGAGAATCTCGGGCGTCTGTTCGCCGCCTTCAGTCAGGTGGACAGCTCGACGACTCGTCGGTTTGGCGGAACCGGCCTTGGCTTGGCGATTTCCAAGCGGCTGGTTGAGCTGATGGGGGGATTGGCGTCGAAAGCCGCCTCGGTCAGAGATCGACGTTTTGGTTCACGGTGCGACTGGCCGCGGGAAATGGGAGGATTGGGCGGCGCGAGAACTTGCCCGCATTGATTGGTTTGCGCGTTTTGGTGGTCGAGGACAATCCCACCAATCGGACGATCATGTGCCATCAGCTTGCGACGTTAGGCATGCACGTCGATGTTGCAGGGCATGGTGCTCTTGCGCTTGAGGTGCCGCGACGCGTGGTCGATCGCGGCCAGCCGTTCCAACTGGTCGTGACGGACCAACGGATGCCCGTGATGGATGGCGTTGCGTTCGCCACCGCTGTCAAGGCCGATCCATCGCTGTCTGACCTACCGATCATCCTATTGTCCTCGGTCGACGTCAGTATCCCGGCCGCAACATTGCGTGAGGCCGGTATCGCAAAACGCCTCACCAAGCCGGTAAGGCAGAGCGAATTGGTGCACGCGATAGCCAATGTCAGTCGGATTGCAGTTCAATCAATCGTTCCCGCCACCATCGGGCTCATTACACCGGGGAAAATCAGTCCGCGCGTTCTTCTCGTTGAGGACAACCTGGTAAGCCAGGAAGTCGGCATCATGATGTTGAAGACGATTGGATGTGCCGTCGTCGTCGCCGAAGATGGATCGATCGCGGTGCAACTTGCCAAAGCCGAGCGTTTCGATTTGATCCTAATGGACTGCCAAATGCCGGTAATGGATGGTTTTGCCGCGACCGCCGCGATTCGAGCGCATGAGGCGAATGCCATGCATGGACCGAATGGAATGAGGCTGTCGCGTACGCCGATCATTGCCTTGACCGCCAACGCTATGGAGGGCGATGACGAGAAATGTTTCGCTGCGGGAATGGACGATTATCTGGCCAAGCCCTACGGCCGGCAGCAGCTCGCCAATGTCCTCGCTCACTGGGTGAAGCGCAACGACGCGGCAAAATCGAACCCCGAAGCGAATATGGGGCTACCGACCGTCATGAACAAATCCGACGAAACCCTGAATGACCCGGCGCCACTCGCAGTCCTTCGGCAGTTGGAATAGCCCGGTGCCAGCGACGTAGTCGTGCGCGTGGCGAAGATGTATTTTGAGAGTGCGCCTACGCTGTTCAAAGCCATGCGAGAAGGCCTTCGCACCGGCGACGTCGACAGTCTGAGACGGGCTGCGCATTCGCTGAAATCATCGAGCGCGAGCGTTGGCGTGAAGCGCGTGGCGGCGCTGTCGAAGGAAATCGAAGGGCTCGCGAAGGCGAATGATCTGGTGCTTCTGGACGGCATGATCGATGCTTTAGCCGCGGAACATGAGCGCGGCGCCAACGCACTGCGTGAGATGCTCGGCATGGCGTTGCCGGTGACCTAAAGGACTTTCTTAGTGTAGGCTCAATGCATGGAGATTCCATGCTCAATGCCGCATCCCTGATTCTTCGCAATCTTCGCCCATGGGGTGAGTCCGGCGTGCGCGATCTTGCGGTCATCGACCGGCGCATTGCCGCGGCCCTGCCCGGAATGACTGCCGATCGCATCATCGACGCCGCCGGCCGCCTCGCAGTGCCCGGCTTCATCGAACCGCATATTCATCTGGATAAAGCGTTGATCTTGGATTCGGTGCGACCGAATGTTTCCGGCACGCTGGCCGAGGCGATCGAAATCATCTGGGAACGCAAGCGACTATACGACGTCGATGAGATTGCCGAACGGGCAGGGCGCGTTATTGAATCCGCAATTGCGAACGGGGTCACACACATTCGTACCCATGTTGATGTCGACAATATCGGCGGTCTGCGTCCGCTGAAAGGCGTTGTAATGGCGCGCGAACGCTACCAGCATGTCGTGACCATGCAGATCGTAGCATTTCCTCAGGAAGGCATTCTTCGCAATGCCGGCGCCGAACAGCTGATGTGGGAGGCGATGGAACGCGGCGCTGATGTCGTTGGCGGCATGCCCTTCAATGAAGACTCGATTGAGGCGAGCGCCAAGCATATCGATATCGCCTTCCAGATCGCCAAGCGCTTCGATGCCGACATCGATATGCATGTCGATGAAACGGATGATCCAGACGCACGCACGCTCGAGATCCTCGCCGATCGAACCATAGCAAACGATTGGCAGGGGCGCGTCACCGCCGGTCACACCTGCGCCTTAGCGGGCTATCCGGACGATTACGCGGCCAAGGTCATGGACAAAGTCGCAGCGGCCGGAATGCATATGATTACCAACCCGGCGACCAACCTGATGTTGCAAGGACGCCTCGATCGTCAACCGAAGCGGCGCGGCATCACTCGTGTGCAAGAACTGCTCGACCGCGGCATCAATGTGAGCTTCGGGCAGGATTGTGTGAAGGACACGTTCTATCCGTATGGACAGAACGATATGTTGGAGGTTGCGTTCCTCGCATCGCATGCCGCGCACCTCAGCATGCCGGACCAGATCGAGTCGGTGTTCGCGATGCCAACGGTCAACGCGGCGAAAGTCTTGCGGATCGATGATTATGGCTTTGCGCCAGGCAATCCCGCAAATATCGTGATCATCGATGCGACGTCCGCTGCCGAGGCGATCCGCTTTCAGTCACCGCGCCGCTGGGTCATCGCCAATGGCCGTGTCGTGGCCGAAACGGTGGTGTCGCGGACGTTTTCGATCCTTTAGGCTCGCTCGACAATATGCAGTCCGCGTATCCGATCGAGTAGATAAATCAATCCACGCGCATCGACCGTCAAATCGTTGCTTTGTGCGAACTTCGCTCCGGGCGCCGGATCGGGTAGGTAGTACGCCACTTCGCGTGGCGCGTGCGGATCGGCAATATCGATGATCCGCAATCCTTGCGCAAACC
The DNA here is from genome assembly GCA_009693235.1 of Betaproteobacteria bacterium. Classification (GTDB taxonomy): domain Bacteria; phylum Pseudomonadota; class Gammaproteobacteria; order Burkholderiales; family SG8-39; genus SHXR01. Next base: position 6,943 of record SHXR01000055.1, read on the forward strand.
AGGCCACCGGAATTTCAGTGCTCGTGATGACTTCGCACGGCTGGTGACAGCCCATCATGATCGGTTGCGGTGAGCCATCCTCATCGCCGATCTGAAAACTAGAGATCTGCACCGGCCGCGTTTCGTCGGTGATATCGACGATCCACATGAAGGAAGGCGGTGCAGGGAACAGCTTTGCGACGTCTTCATCGGCAACCAGCAGCAACTGCTTGCCGCGAACCGGGAACGGCACTGGCACAGCGCTATGGGTGGGGTGGGCGAACGGCGGACTCCAGTCGATGCCTGACACGAACTTCGGTTTGGCCATGTCGTCGATGTCGAGGATCACAAAGCCGCCATGCCAATAGCTGGTGTAGAGCCGATTGCCCATGCGAAGCGGATGATGGCATTTATGCGCAGCACCTTTCCAGATGGTCTTTTCGCCGCCGCCCGTCCATTGACCCGGCATCCACCAACGTCCGACTTCCTTTGGATGCGCTGGGTCGGCCAGATCGAGGATCATCACGATATTGCCGATATAGCCTTCCACCGTCGGTGAGAAGTAGAGATAGCGGCCGTCGAAATCGAAACGATGAACGCCGGACCCCGCCGTTTCCCATCGGGTAATCAGTTTGGGTTTGCCGGGCGATGAAACATCATAGATGCCGACCCCACCTTTGTAGTCGTTAGGGGCGCCAAGCTGATAGGGATTGAGTTCGTGGTTGATCACCATGATGCCGTTCGCGACCCGCACCTTGTGCGAATGAGTACCCAGCATCATGCCAAGGCGTGCCAATTCGCGCGGGTTCTTGGGATCGCTGACATCGACCACCACAGTGCCATCCGGTGCGGCCATATTGCCGATGTAAGCAATGCCGTCTTTCACCACGACCTGTCCGCCGCCTGCGCAATCGAAGTAGCCGACCTCCTTAATGCCCTTTGCTTGTCCCATTATTTCCCCTCGGTGGTTGGCGGAGCGATCGTGTCCGTTCGCGTAATCGCATCGGTCGTTATACTAAACGATACTGAGGATTGATAATCCGCCGCTGCATCGGGCGCATCGAGGAGAAGCGTATGTCAACGTTGGTTCGCTGGATGGCAAGTATTGTTTTGATGATCGGTACGTTTGCAAGTACCAGCGTAAGCGCGCAGGGCGCTTATCCCAATCGCCCAATTCGACTCATCGTCGCTTTTGCTGCGGGCGGCGTCTCGGATGTCATCGCGCGCGCATTGGCGGCCAAGCTGTCCAACACGATTGGTCAACCGGTCGTGGTGGAAAACAAACCGGGCGCTGCTTCCACCTTGGCGGGCGATTTTGTCGCCAAGTCTGCCGCCGACGGCTACACCATCTGGCTGCAAGACATCACCTCGCACTCGATCAATGCGACGCTATACTCGAAGCTGCCATTTGATCCGATCAAGGACTTCGCGCCCATTACGCTGGTTGCCTGGACGCCGCTCATGTTGGTGGTGCATCCTAGTAATCCGGCGAAAGATCTGCGCGAACTGGTGGCCTTTTTGAAAACCAGCGGCGGTAAACATGCGTATGGATCGTCCGGCTCCGGTTCGCCCAATCATCTGGCCGGGGAGTTGCTCAAAACGGTGCATGGCCTCGATACTCTGCATATTCCGTACAAAGGCAGCGCACCCTCGACGCAGGCGATGCTTGCCAACGAGATTGCCTTTGTGTTTTCCAGCATGCCGCCCGCCGTATCGAATGTGAAGGGCGGCCGTCTTCGTGCGCTGGCGGTGACATCCACCAAGCGTGTTGCCGCGGCGCCCGACGTGCCGACGATGGTTGAAGCCGGCATGCCGAACTTCGATGTGGTCGTCTATACAGGCATCCTCGCTCCCGCCGGCACGCCGGCACCGATCATCCAGCGGCTCAATGAGGAATTCGCCAAGGCGGTCGACTCGGAGGAGATCAAGAATGTCTACGAGAAAATGGGCGCCGATGCGATTACCAATACGCCCGAAGCGTTCCGCGCGATGATCGCGCAGCAGATTGCGACGATGGCGCCGTTCGTGCGTGCCTCGGGCGCAAAGGCGGATTAGGTCTGTGGCACCAATCAAGCTGATCGTTTTCCCCGGCGGCTTCAACTGGCCGGTATGGGTGGCAGAAGAGAAGGGGCTCTTCGCGGCGCGCGATATCGAGGTGACGGTGACGCCGACGCCGGGCTCGGTGTATCAACTCACACACCTTATCGACGGCACCTTCGACATCGCGATTACGCTTATCGACAATGTCATCGCCTATCGATCGGGGCAGGGCGAGGCACCGGTGACCGGACCTGACCTATGCGGCTATCTCGCCGCCGATTCGCGCGCGTTTCCTATTTTGGTTACTGCACCGGATGTGAAATCGTATGCAGACCTTCGCGGTCGTACGCTCTCGGTGGACGCCATGACCACCGGCTATGCCTTCGTGCTGCGGGCGATGCTGGAGAAAGGCGGCCTCAAGGAGGACGATTACACGCTTGAGCGCGTGGGCGGTGTGCAGCAGCGCTATCAGGCGCTGCTTGAGGGCAAGCACGCGGGTTCGCTCTTCATGTCGCCCTTCGAGACCTTGCTCAAGACCCGTGGCTGCAATGTGCTCGATACCGCGATCCGCGTGCTGGATTCTTATCAAGGTCATGTCGCCGCGGCGCGGCGCGATTGGGTTTCAACCCATCGCGACCGCATGGCCGGGTTCGTTCGCGCGTTCACCGACGCGGTGGCCTGGTTATACGATCCGGCCCATCGGGACGAAGCATTCTCGATCTTTTGCCGGCATACGCCAGACGCCGACCGCAGCGCGGCCGCTTCGGCCTATGCGATCTTGTTCGACGCGAAAACCGGTTTTCCTCGCGATGGCATGATCGATGTCGAGGGGGCGAAGAAAGTGATCGAGCTGCGTGCGCGCTACGGCAAGCCGCCGGTTGCGCTCGGGCAGCCGTCGGATTATTTCGATCGCAGCTTTATCGACGCAGTTCGCCCGTCTCAGGGATAGCCGACCCACAAATCAACTGCGATTGTGCATTCCGGGACTTGCAGCGGACCGGGCACCTGCAGCGTTGTCGTGGCGGGTTGCCCATCCGGAAAACACGGCCGACGCGCGCCGATCGCATGCGCGTATTCGTTGAGATCGGTGTGTAGGGTGGTGAGCCGAAGCGCATGGCGCAGATCGGTACCCGCTGCTTCGCAAATCGCCTGCGCGTTCTGCATGATCGCTTCCATCTGCGCGCCGGCGCGATTGACGCCATACGGATAATGCGGATTGCGCCTGGCCGCCGGAACGATGCCGCGTGCATCGGCCGCCAAGAGGCCAGACAAAAACAACAGTTCGCCCGCTCGTACCGCCTGCGATTCATGAAATAGCGGTGCGGATGCGTGCGTGGTGCTGATCACTTCTTTTTTCGTCCGCCCGTCTTTGCGAAGTGCGACCAAGGTGATTTCGATGCGGCCATCGGGTACGACGATGCATTGCACCGGCATGATGGTGCGTGCTGGCGGATTTTTTGGAAAGAACTCGCGCCAGACCCGATCCAGACGCGGGATGTCGTTGAGGTCGGTGAGATATACGCCCGCCTTGACCACATGATCGAGCGAGGAGCCTGCTGCCTCCAAAGTAATCGCTAGATTCTGCAGCGTGAAGCGCGCCTGTTTGTCGATCTCGTTGCCTTCCCAGAAATTCGGGTTGACTCGCGCTTCCGGGGCAAGCCCGGTGCGGAAATCGCTCGGGACTTGGCCCGAAACGAAAATGAAATCCCCACACGTGATCGCAGGCGTGTACCCACCGATCGGTTGCGGAATCTTGTCGGTCGAGACACTGCCTTTCTCGAAGTCGGGTTCGGGGCAGATGGCGACAATCTCAACTTCGGTATTGCAGTCAGGCACCATGAGGCCGCTAATGACGACTGATGTGCTCGCCGGGCGCGGCGGCTTGATGAAATCGCGTCGTTCGATGTGATACGGATCGACCATCGCGCGCGACGTTGGAAACTGATCGATGCGCACCGCATTGGCCAGGTTTGTCCCGCTTGATTCGAGCGTGTGTTGCAGTTGCTGGAGGATGCGGCGGCTCTCCAGCACCATTGGTTGCTCGCCTGCCAATGGCACGCTCGTGTTGCCGCGCGCTTCCGGCGCGATACCAGCGGCGAAGTCGGTTGCCATGACACCGGATACAAATACCCATCGACCGTACTTGAGTGCGGGCGTGAAGGTCGCGTGTGGAACGGGCTGTCCGGATGGACGAATGATCTCTCGTTTTGGCATGAGGGTTTCCTAAGGGGCCGTTTCAAAATGAGGCCAAACGTCCCAAATTTGGGAGAGTATGAGGGGATGTTTCCCTTCATTTCGAAACAGATTCTAGGTGGCGGTGATGAACGCCATGTAGCGGTGCAAGGTGCGCTCGACTGCCCAGCGAAAGATGCGGTCGGTGATGAATCCGATGAGACTGATCGTTGCGAGCGCCACGAAAATGCGTTCCGTTTGCACCAGCATCGCGGATGTTTGCAGCAAATAGCCAAGCCCCGAGTCCGCCGCGAGTATTTCGGCAGGGATGATGCTCATGAAGGCGGAGGCCATCGCGACCCGCATTCCCGTCACGATATAGGGCACTGCCGATGGAATCACCACTTGCATGAAGATCTGCAATTCGCTCGCGCCCAGGCACTGAGCGGCCCGATAGCGGGCGACCGGGGTGCGCATGACGCCGGCGATGGTGTTGATCAAAACAAAGAAGAACGTGCCCCAGAAAATCAGAAAGTACTTGGAGTTCTCGCCGATGCCAAACCAGATTACCGCGATCGGAATCATCGCGGTCGGGGACAGATAGCGCAGCAGCTCAATGATCGGGTCGAGTAGGTCGTTGACCGCCTTCAAGCGGCCCATAACGACACCGAACAAAATTGCCAGCACCGTTCCGGCTATAAAGCCGATGATCACGCGCACGAGACTGATACCGATGTGTTTGAAGATCTCGCCGGATTGAATCATCGGCACCGCAGTGGCAAAGACTTTCGTTGGCGGTGGGATGAGGTGCGGATTGAAGACAAAACTCGACAGCACCTGCCAGACTGCGAAGAAAATCGTCATCGAGCCCACAATCATTGCGAGCGGCCGCAAATGCGTCCATAAGCTGCGCGGTGGCTGAAGCACGGAAGGTGCGGCGCGGACGATTGCGATGGTGGACATAGATCAATCCGTACGCATCATTGGAGCGCGTCCACTTCATTCGTCAGCAACCCTTCGATCTTTCCGTACAGTTCCCCGAATCGCGGCATCGCCGGTTCGCGTGGCCGCGGTAGGCCGACCTCGATGATGTCCCGGAACCGCGAGCGCGGCCCAACCGACATGATCGCAATGCGATCGGCCAGGAGGATCGATTCGCCGATATCATGCGTCACGAATACGATCGTCTTGCCGGTCTTGGTCCAGATATCATGCAGAAACGTGTGCATGCGACGGCGCGTCAGTGCATCAAGCGCGGCGAACGGTTCGTCCATCAACAGAATCTCCGGCTCAATCGCAAGGGCCCGTGCGATCTGCAACCGTTGGCGCATGCCGCCTGAAAGTTGCGCGGGGAATTTCGTGCGATGTTCGTCGAGCCCCACCATCGCGAGATAGTGGCTGACGGTGCGATCCGCTTCCGCGCGCGGCAGGCCACGCAACTTGAGGCCAAAGCGCACGTTCTCCTCGACGCTTAGCCATGGAAACAGCGCCGAGCCTGCGTCCTGGAAGAACATTACGCGATCGCTGCCCGGCCCAGTGATGCGCTTCCCATTGAGGCTTGCGGTGCCGCTCGACACGCTCTCAAATCCGGCGAGAATGTTGAGTAGCGTTGTCTTGCCACAGCCAGAGGGGCCAAGTAGACATAGAAATTCGCCTCGCTTTACCTCAAGCGAAATATCGTCGAGCGCATGGTAGGCCGCAGGCGCTTGCCCGTAGACCTTCGAGACGGCATCGACAAGCAGCATGCGATTAACTCCGGTCGAGACTCAACATGCTTTCGGCATGGGCTTCACCAGTTTCGGATCTATCGCGCGCCAACCGTCGGTCCAGATGTATTCGTTGAAGTCGAAATCACCTTTCATCAGATTGCTCTCGCGCATCCAGGCCGCAAGGTTGCAATGATCGCTGAAAAACGTTTCATCGAAGCCGATATGCCGGCCGCTCACATCCCATTGATCCTTGGTTGCCTGCCGGCTGAGGCTGTATTTTTCCTGCGCGTATTTGGCGACGGCGTCGAAGTCCCTCTCAGCGACTTCCTTGCCCTTTTGCATGGCGCGGAGAAACTTGGTGGCGATGTCTTTGCCGTCTGGCGTCGCGAGCCAGGCCGGCCGCGCGCCGAGCAACGCATAGCCGTTGATCAAGCCCTCCGCTGAGCCGATGTAATGCGCTCGGTCTGGGCAGATCTCCAACGCGCGCGCACCAAACGGCTGCCAGATGAAAAACGCGGCGATCTCGCGTTGACACAAGGCGGTGGGCAGTACCTGGGTATCAAGGTTCTTGATGGTCACGTCCTTGTCCGACATGCCATTCTTTTGCAAATACGTTGAGATGAACCACGACCCGGTCGAGCCGACCCGTGTGGCAATCGTTTTGCCTTTGAGGTCCTGCGGCTTCTGGATCTCTTTGAGCGCGGTGATGCGATAGGTGATCGCGTCCCGCTCGATCACCGAAATCAATCGATAGTCCTTGTTCGTATTGGTCCAGTGCGCGACGCCGGGTAATTCGCCGTTGGTGATCAGATCGCCCTGGCCGGTACGAAAGGTTTGCAGCGCGGTGGTGCCCGACGGGAACAATCGGAACTGCACGTCCAGCCCTTCGGCCTTGAAGAATCCGCGCGCATCGGCCATCCAGATCGAATCGTAGATCGGTGCAGGACCAATGAAGAGGGTGACCGATTTGTTCTGCGCGAAGGCGCTATGCGACGCGAGCGAGCAACCCGCACTGATGAGCACACCTGCTATGATTTTCGACAAGACCTGCATGGGACTCCCCTTTCGTATAAACGAGATTCAACCGGACCGCCGTCGCGACGCGATGTCGAGCGCCGCCAGCGCGTAGACCTTGGTGCCTTCGACCAGATCGGTAATCGAAGTGTGCTCGCCGTCGTGCGGATCGAAGCCATCGCCACCGGAGCGCAATCTTCCGGATAGTCCGTAATTGACGGTTGGAATATCGAACCGGTTGAGATAAGCGGCATCCGAATAGAAATTCACGCCGCCCACTTTTGGCGCAGTGCCAAATACGTCCTGATGCGCACGGCTGATGGCGCCGATCACGAACGAGTCCTTCGGAACGACCGTTCCCGGTCCTGCACAATAGAATTCAAGTTCGCTCTTGAGCGTTGGGTGCGCGCGCTTCAACTCGGCCAGAAATTCATCAAGCTCCGCTTTGAGCTGCATGACGGTCATGTTGGGCGAAAGGCGCACGTCCATGAAAAGATCACAGAACACCGGTGTGCGCGCTACCCGCCAGGGCCAACCGCCGCGGATCGCCGACAGATTGACGTTCGGCTTCATGCCGTCGTAAATGTTGCGGCCGCGATAACCCTCGATCCATTGTTTCAGCGCGGCGTGGATGATGAGCGTTTCATCGATCGCGTTGACCGCGCGATCGGCCCAGGCCGTGTGTGCCATCGTGCCCTTGGTGCGAAACGCCACCCAAACGGTACCGAAATGCCATGGCGTGACCTGAAAAAACGTCGGCTCGCCGATGATTGCGCAGTCCACCGCGATGCCATGACGAATCAGCTGCAATGTGCCGATGCCATGGCCGGCGTAGTCGCAGCCCTGGAATTCATCGACCGGACCGATCTCGATTTCTCCCGACACGCCCGCGATCACCACATCGCCCGGCAATGCCACGCCCGCTTCCTTGATCGCGCGCACGGCCTCCACATATCCCGCGATCGCGCTTTTCATGTTGTTGGAGCCGGCACCGTAGATCCACTCGTTCTCGACGAGATACGACTGTGGCTTGTAACCGCCGCCTTCCAGCACTTTTTCCTTACCGCTGTAGGACGTGTCCAGATGCCCGTCGAACAGCAGATTGAGGCCGCGTCCGGTGCCTTTCAGAATGCCGATCGCGTTGTAGCGGTTGTCGGCGATCTCCTGCAACTCGGTTTTCAAGCCGATCTCGCGCATTCGCTCGACGAGAAATCGTGCACAGTCCGCTTCGTGACCGGTGGCCGAGGGGATGTCCACGAGTGCGCGCGTCAGCTCGATCAGCCGTTCGCGCCGGATGTTCGCGAGCACCTTGTTCTTTTGTTCGGACGTAACAGCCACAGCGTTCTCCCGTTACGGCGCGTAGGCCCAAAGATCCAGGAGGATGGTCGTACCGGGAACCGGCATCGGCCCGGGCGTCCCCACCGCACCAAACGGAATCGGCACGCCGGGCAGGCGTTCATGCCATACACGCTGTGCTGCATAGACGTCGGCAAGATTGGTATGAAAGTGCTGTGCACGGACGACGTTGGCCAGCGTCGTGCCGGCGGCCTCGCACACCTTGGCGGCGGCATCGAGCAGATAACGCATCTGGCGTTGCGCTCCGACACCAAGATGGCCAAGACCGCCTGCATCCCCCACATGCGCAATCGGACCCTTTCCATCAGCGGCCACGAGGCCAGATAGACACAAGAGATCGCCTGCCTTCACGGCGGCCGGCCCGAAACGCATTGCCTGCGGCAGATCGACCTCGATGATCTGTTTTTTCGTGCGGCCGTCGTCCCGCACGCCGAAGAGGTTGATCTCGATGATGCCGTCAGCCAAGCCAAAGCTCGACGTGGGAACGATCGTGAGCGCGCAGGGAGTTTTCGCGAAGTAGGCGTTCCACACATCGAGAAAATCCGGCAGATCCTCGATGTTGCCAAGGTACACCTGGGCCTTCACCGCATTGGCAAGTGAGGAGCCGCCGACGCGCATGGCCGGTTCCAGGCGATCGGTGATCAAAAATTCAGTCTGCAAACGGATATCGGTGCCACCCCACATCGCCTGACGTGGTCGACTCGCCTTTGGATGCACGGCTGCCATCTTGTCGTCTTCATTGGCCATTTGCCCGGCGACGAATACGTAGTCACCGGAGATCATGCACGGTGCGAAGCCCGACCAGGGCGGCACCGGCACATCCTTCGGATCGGCGCGGCGCGGCGTGCGATCGCCACCGGGCATCACCGCGAGCATCGACACATCGATGCCCGCATCCTTCACCAGCAACTCTTTCATGACGACCGACGTGCTCGGTGGAATCCCGCCCTTGCCAAAGCGTGCGCGCCTTGCATGATGATAAGGGTCCACGGCGCGCCACGTCGGATAGTACTGATCGAGGCGCACCGCATGGCGCAGATCACTGCCTTCGCTTTCCACCAGCCGGGTGAGCCGCTCCATGAGCACATCGCCCTCGCGCCGATAGCGCGTCAGGCCGTGCAGTGGCAGGCCGGGTTGTCCGATGACCGGCGCGGCGAGGCCCGTCTCGAAGTCGGTGGCCTCATGGCCGGTGAAGAACAACCAATTTCCCGCCCGCACGCCTTGGGCGAACACAATATCGGTACCCCCGATGGTGACGGGCGCAATGGGTTTGACGGATCCAGACGCTGGCATCTTGTAGCTCCACGAAGTACTACCCAGCATCCTTTATGGATCGGAAGCTCACTCAAAGTCAAGTGGCGATCGAGGGCGCACCAATCTGATCGGGTCGCCTGGTGAAACGCACCAACCTGGCCACGCGAGCGATCCGTGGCGAGCGCGGTCCCTATTCCTAGCAATTCACCCAGCTTGCCGTCCTGGCCATTCGCTGAGCCAACGGAAATTGCCAGAGCGAATACAACGAAAGATAAACTCCCTTCAGGTTGTTCATGGCGCACCTTCGAGGAAATGAATAGAGCGCTGGAATTCTCCCACATCCCGCGGGATCTCGCCGCTGCCGTTATCGCGTCATTGCCGCTTGCGCAGAACGCTTGTTCGGGTGATGATCTATTTCGCTGTCTCGTGGCGTGGGTCCGCAGCCTGCAGCCTGCAACCGGAGGTTCAAGCGTGAAGCCGCAGCCGTTATTGATCAGCATCGCCTTGCTTATGCCAACTTTGGTGCAAGGGGTCGCCATTGCCCAGGACTATCCGGTGAAACCGGTCCGCGTAATCGTTCCCTTTGCACCGGGCGGCATCACCGACAACAGCGTGCGTGCGGTCGCCGATCGGCTCTCGGTGCGACTTGGCCAGCAAGTCGTCGTGGAGAATCGCCCGGGCGCAGCCGGAAACATTGGTACCGCGGCGGTTGCGCAGGCAGCACCCGATGGCTACACGCTCGTGCTTGGTTACGACGGTACCTTCGCGATCAATCCCCATGTGTATCCGAAGATGCCGTTCGATGGCTTGCGCGACTTCGCACCGATCGGCCGTCTCGGTGATGCGACGCTAATTTTTGTGGCGCACCCATCAGCACAGATTCGCAGTCTTGCCGATCTCGTCACGGTGGCCAAGCAAAAGCCCGGTGCGTTGTCGTTCGGATCCGCCGGCACGGCGTCCACCAGCCATGTCGCGATGGAATTGCTTGCTCAGCAACTGGGCATCAGCATTGTCCATGTGCCGTACAAAGGGGGGGCGCCGGCGTTGCTCGACGTCGTGGCGGGACAGATTCCGCTCGTATCGACCTACATCGCGGGTGCCGCGCAGTACGTGAAGCAAGGCCGTGTCATCGCGATCGCCGTCAGCACCGAGAAGCGCGATCCCGCGCTGCCGGATGTCCCTACGCTGAATGAGAGCGGGGCGCCGGGCTATTTCGTCACGTCGTGGCTGGGCCTCCTCGCACCGGCGAAGACACCGCAGGCGATCATTGAACGCATCAACCGCGGTATTGGGCTTGTCATGCAGGAATCGGAAGTGCGCGACCGGTACGCCGCGCTTGGCATCGCACCGAGCCCCAATTCCCCCGAAGCGTTTGCGGCGCTGATCCGCTCAGACCATGAACGATGGGGCAAGGTCATAAAGCAAGCCGGCATTAAGATCGAATAGTCATGGCCGCTCGTTGGGCGGGCGGGTGCGATCTTCGATTTTCTCAGTAGGCACTTCGTAGATTTCGGTGGCCTCGATCGTGCGGCCCGTGCGGGGTGTCTCCATCGACTTTGCAGCACGTCGCAGCGCTCGCGTTTTCCACCAGATGTAGCCAACGATGCACACCGCGATGACCGCGACGATGGCGAAGATAACGACAGAAAAAAACACCGCCGCGATCAGCGCCAGCGCACCGATAACGACGCCGACAATCCGTTGAATGAGCAGCATGTCGGGATTCTACGGGAAGATTCTCGTCACACCGCTTCGCCCGAATGCTCGGATGCGCCGGAGGCTCATCCACGACGCAGGGTGATGGAGGGTAGAGTACGATCAAAGAATTCCCATGGTGAATGAGCGACCCCGTCATGCCAACGAGCGGATCCAAGCGACCGAACTTCCTCTTCTTCATCACCGATCAGCATCGCGCCGACCATCTCGGTTGTTACGGGAATACTGCGATCCGCACCCCGCATATCGATGCGTTGGCCGCGCGCGGATTCGTGGCCGATGAGTTCCATGTCGCCACGCCGATCTGCATGCCCAATCGCGCGTCGCTCATGACCGGGCGGATGCCATCGCGCCACGGCGTACGACACAACGGCATCGAGTTGTCGCTGGATGAGCGAACGCTTGCGCAAGCGTTGATGGAAGCAGGCTACGCGACCTCGCATATCGGCAAGTCGCATCTGCAGAATATCGAAACAAAACCACCGCAGATTCCGCGCGAGGGGACGCCCAAGCGAGCGCATGAAGCGCGTCGTGGCGATAGCGGCCGGCATGGGCAAGAAGTCTGGAAAAGTTGGGAAGATGATCTATCGTGGGACATCGATACGCCGTTTTACGGATTCCAAACCGTTGATCTCGCCATTCACCACTCGGATGTTGAATTCGGTCATTGGCGGCGCTGGATTCGGCAACAACTGCCCAATGCCGATCAGTTGATCGGGCCGGAGAATGCGATCCCGACGCCCGACTATGAATTATTCAAATGCCGGCAGGCATGGCGAACTCGGGTGCCGGAAGAATGCTATCCCACGGCGTGGATTGCCGATCGTACGATTGCGCGGCTGCGCGAGCATGCCGCGGGCGGCAAGCCCTTCTTCATGCACGCATCGTTTCCCGATCCGCATCATCCTTTCACGCCACCTGGAAAATACTGGGACATGGTGCGACCCGACGATATCCAGGCACCGGCCTCTTTTCATGCTCCGCATCGGAACATCGCCCCGCATCTGCGCTGGCTTTACGATCGGCGAACTGATGGCACGGCTGTCAAAAATACCCAGGCGCTCTTTGCCTGCACCGAACGTGAGGCACGCGAAGCGACTGCGCTCAACTATGGGTCGGTGGCGTTCATCGATCATTCGATCGGACGGGTGCTCGCCGAGTTGCGTGCGCTTGGCTTGGAGCAAGATACGGTGGTCATCTTCACCGCCGATCATGCCGACTTCATGGGCGATCATCAACTCCTGCTGAAGGGACCGCTGCACTATCGGGGCCTCACGCGCGTGCCGTTTGTATGGGCGGATCCGGCGCAACCGGTGGCCCGACGATCCAAGGCGTTATTGCAGACGATCGATATCGCACCCAGCATTCTTGACCGTGCGGGCGTAGAACCGTGGAATGGGATCCAAGGTCGTTCTTTGCTTGGCGTGGCGGACAGAACGGCCGAACGCGTGCGGGAGACCTTGATGATGGAAGAGGAAGGCCAGCGCTTCTACATGGGATTTCCGGATCGCATCCGCATGCGCAGTCTGTTGGATGGCCGCTACCGGATTTCCGTCTACGATGGCGTGCCGTTTGGCGAGTTCTACGATCAGGTCAACGACCCGCTTGAAGTCCACAACCTGTGGGACGAACCGAGTGCCCGGCCGCTGCGAGCGGAGTTGACGGAAAAACTCGCCCGCTCGATGATCGATATGGCGGAGACGAGTCCGTATCCGACTAGGATCGCATAATCAAGAGACAAGAAAACTGCGAATGCTTACGCGAATGCGGCGTGCTGTGAAGAAGTCGTGCACATGCAAGGAGACACCAATGAGCGCACATTACCTATGCAAGTGGCGGAAACGGGCATCCCACGCATCTCATGATGGAGCTCTTCCAGCGGAAGGCCGGTATCCAGCTCGTCCACGTTCCATACAAGGGGACGAGCCCGGCTGTGCAGGCTATCGTGGCTGGGGAAGTCGATGCTTTCAACATCGGTATCGGTCTGGTGCGCCCGCACATCGTGAGCGGCAAAGTTCTCGCGCTGGCAAAAACGGGCTTCCCCGCCAAGGAGGCGCTACCTGGCGTGCCGGCCCTGACGGATTCTTTCGCCGATGCCGAGTACATTCCCTGGCAAGCGGCATACGCGCCAAAGGGTACGCCCAAGGATGTCGTCGCGAAACTGAATGCCGAGATTGGCAAAGCCTTGGCACTGTCTGAAGTCAGAACACGCTTGGCAAACCTGGATCTGACTACCGCCAGCAGTTCCCCGGGTGATCTCGATAGAACGTTCCGCGCGGACTATGCGGTCAACCGCGATTTGGTCAAGAGCATCGGACTGAAGGTCGATTGACGCGGCGGGTGAGCGCATTGAGCGGAAGCGATAGTTCAACCGCCTGCCAAGTCCCATCGCCTGAATAATGGAGCCGACGACCGTGCCCAAGAACAAAGCGTCGTACCGGATGGCCCATGCGATAGCGTTGATCGCGTGCTTTCTTTGCGGGACCCACTCGACGTACTTGACCGCTCAGGACTACCCGACCAAGGTTTGATCGCTCGCTCGGTGTTCGGAGGCACCGTCCTGGTGAGCGAAAAACGGGCGGTTGATTTTCCGTCGCAGCGCTACCGAGGGGATCATCCTATATCGCCACTTTAATTGATGCTAATATGCATCATATTTGATGATGACGAGGCTCCACGTGAGAACCACAGTAACCATTGACGATGAGCTCTATCAAAGAGCATTAGACGTCGCCGAACCGGGAATGGACAAGGGCGATCTGTTTCGCGAAGCGGTGAAGGTGTTCGTGCGAGTGCAAGCGGGCAAACGGCTGGCCGCCCTGGGCGGAAAGAGTCCCAAAATGAAGAACGTTCCCCGTCGGAGGCCCACGGCAGTGCTGCCCCGGTGAGTCTGGTTCTGGCGGATACCTCGGTCTGGGTTGCCCATTTCCGCAGCAGCAATCCAATGCTTCAATCGCTGATTGCCATGGACCACGTGTTATGCCATCCGCTCATCGTGCTCGAGCTCGCTTGCGGAACACCACCGGCGCCGCGTGAACGCACACTCGGCTATCTGGCGAAATTACAGCAGGCCTTCGTCGCGACAACCGACGAGATACTTGCGCTGATCGAGAGGAAGCAATGCCAGGACTCGGGCTGCGGCGCCGTTGATATGGCGTTGCTCGCATCCGCCTTGCTCACCCCGGACGCGTTGCTCTGGACGTTGGACAAAAACCTCGACGCATTGGCGGCGCGCATGGGTGTGGCCTTCCGCGCTACCGGCCATTAGTCCCCGAGCGGCACGCGAGCGCCGCCAACATGTACCGCGACAAGGTGATGGCGACAATCGCAGATCCTTCGCAGCGTAATGGCTGATGCAAGGATCGTGCATCGTCCTGCGATGCCGTTTTCTTCGATACGATGTGGCGTTCCTCGATAAGCGAATCACCACGCATCATTCAATCGAAAGGGCGACCATGAACATCGCGACATACAACGCGTTCTGTCGGATTGCGCTGATCGCCGGCCTGTTTATTGGCTGTGCCCACTTCAGTGTGGTCGCGCAGGACTACCCGACCAAGCCGGTGCGGGTGATCAGTCCTTACGGCGCAGGCGGGCCGGGGGATTTTCTCGGTCGGTTGATCAATGAGAAATTGCAGGCAAGCCTCGGCCAGCCATTCATCATGGACAACCGTGTCGGTGCGGCGGGCAATGTAGGCACGGCATTCGTCGCGCGCTCCGCGCCAGATGACTACACGCTGGTTCTCAATGTCGATTTCACGCTCGGGACCAATCCGGTTCCTTATCAGAACACCGGCTTCGATCCGTTGAAAGATCTCGCGCCCATCAGCCTCGTTGCGAAATCAAAGAGCGTGCTGGTCGTGCATCCGAGCACTGGTGTGAATACCGTGCAGGAACTGATTGCACTCGCAAAAGTAAAGCCGCTCACATTCGCTTCAGGTTCCAATGGCACGCCGGGTCATCTCTCGGGCGAGCTTTTCAAACAGGTGACCGGTATCGACATGCTGCATGTGCCCTACAAAGGCAATCCGCCCGCAGTAGCCGCTACGGTAGCCGGCGAGACGCAGGTGTTCATCGCGCCGCTATCGACGATGCTCCCGCATATCAAATTCGGCGGGTTAAGGCGCTGCTGATAGCAAACGTCAACCGGGATGTCACGCTCCCGGACTTACCCACTGCTGCAGAAGCGGGCGTTCCCGGCATGGAAGTCGATTCGTGGTATGCGCTTTCCGCACCCGCGCGCACGCCCAAAGCCATCATCGATCGCTTGCACCGGGAAGTCGCCGCGATCTTACGAATGCCCGAGATACGCGAGCGTATGCTCAACGCGGGCCTGGAACCTGCAGGTCAATCAGGCGAGGAGGTCACCCGATTGATCGAACGTGACCTGAAAAAATGGGGCCCGGTGATCAAGCGCGCCGGGATCAAGATCGACTGACCGGCGTGCGGGCACCAGGCGTGTGAGAAAGGTTGACGCCGCTTCGGTTCATCCACCCTGCACAGTCGGAAACGGACAACACCGTTTCGCTCGACATACGTTTGCCACGCGCGCTCCAGGGCCGACGAAGCGGGCGAACCGTACTTATAACCGGTTGCTAAGGGAAACATCCCTTCATGTTCACCTATGTTTGGACCGTTTGGTGGCATTTTGAATGCGGCCTCTAATGCTATTTTCTCAGTTCGGATTTCACGGGATTGACAGCATTTTCTGCGCATCTGTATTCTTGTATTACTTCAATACACGCTGAGCAAACGCACATGGCCGTGTCCGTTCGCCTTGACCCCATTCTCGAAGCACGCCTCACCCAGCAGGCGAACCTGCTCGGTGTGACGAAATCCGAATTCATCAAAGATGCGCTTGAGCGTGTTCTTGGAATGAAGGATCCGGCCGCGTTGCTGCGGGAGGTTCGCAGCGGCGGAAAGTTGCGACGGAAGGATGCGTCAGCCAACGTCTCTCGATTGATGAAGACGAAATTGCGTGCAAAACGCTCTGATTGATGCCGGTCCCATCATCGCGTTATTCGCGACTGTGATGCGCTTGGTCAACATCGCGCACGGCGACATCATCATTCTTGGGGCGTTCGCGGGCATTGCGTTAGCCCTTGGTGTCGAGGCCAATCCATTTTTGTTTTGCTCGCGGTGGTGCCGCTGATGGCAGGCGGGGGCTATCTGCTCCAACGCGGGGTGCTGAATCGAACGTTTGGGAAAGACATCCTGCCGCCGCTGCTGGTGACCTTCGGGCTGTCGATCATCATTCAAAATGTTCTGCTCGAGCTCTTCGCGGCGGACGCACGCTCGCTGAAAGCAGGTCGGCTGGAAACGCAGAGTATTCGCCTAGCCGCGGATCTGGCGATTGGTACCTTGTCGCTCATCACGTTCGCGGTTGCGCTGGCCTGCACGTTCGGGCTTGAATATCTCTTCAATCGCACCGGACTTGGGCGTTCCTTTCGCGCGACCTCCGACGATCCCGAGGCCGCGCAATTGCAGGGGATCGATCACCGGCGCATTTACGCACTCGCCACCGCGCTCGCGTTCGCGCTGGTCGCGATTGCGGGGATGTTCCTCGCGCTGCGCATCAACGTGACGCCAAGCGACGGACCGGGCTATCTACTCTATGCGTTTGAAGCCGTCATCATCGGCGGCCTTGGATCCTTTTGGGGCACCTTTGCCGGCGCGATGATCCTTGGTGTGGCGCAGGGCATCGGCTTTCGCTGGGACCCGGGTTGGGGCGTACTGATCGGTCATTTGACGTTTCTCGTCATTTTGTCGTGCGGCCGCAGGGCCTCTTTCCAAAAACACGAGATTGAATGGCCTATTTTTCGATCGAACGTTCCACGCACGCCAGTCGTATCGCGGCACCCGTTGCCATACTGCTCGTGCTGGTGTTGGCGTCGATGCCATTCTAGGCTGATTCGAGCACGCTCCGGTTGTTCGTCGAATTCGCCTGCCTCCTTGCGCTGGCGCAAATGTGGAACCTGCTTGCCGGTTACGGCGGACTCGTCTCAGTCGGGCAACAAGGATTTCTTGGCATCGGCGGTTATGCGTTGTTCATCCTCGCCGACATCGGGCAGCTTAATCCGTTTGTCTGCGTGCCCTTGGCTGGATTGGTGGCCGCGCTGATCGCGATTCCCATCTCGAAGATCGTGTTTCGCCTGCAAAGCGGTTACTTCGCGATCGGAACCTGGGTGGTCGACGAAGTATTTCGGTTGATCGCGGCCAATGCATCTTTCATCGGCGGCGGCTCGGGAACCAGTCTCACCGTGCTACGTGGCATCCCGAAAGCGACACGCGAATCGATAACGTTTTGGATGGGCCTGGCCGCTGCAGTCGGCGCGATCGCGCTACTGTATTGGCTATTGCGCTCACGGCATGGTCTCGCACTTACGGCGATTCGCGATAACGAGCGTGCCGCGGCGAGCCAAGGCGTCGACATCGGCGGCACCAAGTTCTGGACCTACGTCGTCGCGGCCTTTGGCTGCGGTGTGGCGGGCGCCATTTACTTCCTCATGAATCTTCGCATCTCACCGGATGCTGCATTCAACGTGAGCTGGGCAGCGTTCATCATCTTTATCGTGGTGATCGGCGGCATCGGCACCATTGAAGGTCCCATCATCGGCATACTGCTTTACTTTCTGCTGCGCGAAACGCTGGCTGACTTTGGGACCTGGTACCTCATCTTGCTTGGGGTGATCGCGGTCATCGTGATGGTCAAATTCCCCAAAGGTCTTTGGGGATACATTGCCGGCCGCTTCGACTTGCATCTCTTCCCGGTGCGCCGGCGCCTCACGCTAACCCAGTAGCCTTGTTGCCGGATGGCGATAGATACGAGCGAGATCGAACACTACGCGGCTTTTTGTTTCCGCTAGATCGACCGGAATATCGATTCGTGCACCGGCAGTCCGGGTAGGGCGGAAAAGCAACGCGCATTCCGCCGATCTAAGAGTGACGTCAGCGATGATTCTTCGTGCTGTGAGCTTCTTCGCTCGGTGGAATGCGTTTCACTTTTCCACCCTACCATTCGTCCGTTGCTACTCGTGTCCCCGCCGGTGCGGCGAATGCGGATGCACATGATCATGCTCCTCGTAATGCTGGCGGAGCAGATCGCGGCCGTAGTCGTTGCCGTTTGGCGTACGCACCACCGTGTGGATATGCCGGCGTGTGGGTTCCTTGTTGTCCCACACGATGCCTGGCAGGTGATCGAACTCGATGAGAATCACCGGGCTATGAATGCGGTAGTAGAACGGGCTTTCTTCTTCGCAGGCACCGATCCAGCCGAAGTAGGTTTCACCGAGATGCGCTTTGACTTCATCGAGGCGAATTTCCGCGTGCCCCGGCCGAATGCGATTGGTATAGAGCGCAATGACTTCGAGCATGAGCGCTTGCTGATGGGATGTGAGCGCGGTGTACGGAATGCCTGCATACGGCAGCACCGCATTGTCGACCTGCGCGATCGTGATCACCTCGCGTGGGATCGTTGTGCCAATCGTCGCGCGCGCCTGCTGTTCGGGCGTTAGCGATTGCATCAGTCGAAAGCCTTTTGCCTCTTCGTCTTGAAACACTTGTGTTCCAGCGTACTTACCGGAATGCGCATGTACGGGTTCGGAGCCTTGAAAGTCGGGCGTGAGAACAATCTGATCGCCCAGCACAAAGCAATTGATCGAAAGATGGTGACCGTCGATCTGCCATCCCCAGGGTTCGTCGCTGGAAGGCGTACCGAACACGCTCATCCAGTAGTACCACTCGCCATATTCTTCGGTGCGCCCGGTGAGTTCGCTGACATGCTCGTTCAACTTCATCACATTGCGCGCGCTTGCAAAGCCTGCCGCGCTCGAGGTCGCGCGCACCAACGCGAGCGCGGCCTGGCGTTGGGGCTCGGGCATGTCGATCAGACACACGCCATGGCGGAAAAGAAAGATGTGCATGTTGTGCCACGAGCGCCAGGCATCGCTTTCCACCGGGAAGAAGACGTCTTTTCGTTGCGCATCGGATAGCGAGGCGGCAAAGACGACGGCGGCATCGATTACCGGCTGAACCGAAATGCCGGTCTTGGAAAGCGGGAAGAGGCCTGGAATAGTCGTGCCGTCGGTGGTGGTGCCCTTGAACTGATCGGCAAGGGCCGCCTTCGCGCGTGCCATTGCATTGCTCACCACCCCCTGCAGCCGCTCCGGAAATTCCGTGACGGGCGTGGGCTTCACGGCCGACGCATGCCCGATCATGATCAATTTCGAGGTATCAGGCATGGCAACTCCTTGGCAAACAGACAATCCGATTTTAAAGCAGTAGCCGCGGCAGGATCAGCACCACCCACGGCACATAGGCGACCACCAGCAAGGTCACCACCAAAATAGATATATACGGAATCATCGGGCGGCTTGCGGCGGAGAGCGTCACACCGCCAATCTGACAGACCACGACCAGCAAGAGACCCACTGGCGGGAGCACCAGACCGATGCCCACTGCCGCGACACTTAGCAGCCCGAAGTGCAGTGGGTCCACGCCCACCTTGGCAACCGTCGCCGAGAAGATCGGGAAGAAGATGATGAGCGCCGGCAGGCCATCGAGAATGCTGGAAAAGATAATGAGTGCGATCATTACCATTGAAAGCAGCAGGAACGGCGAACTCGTAATCTGCGTAAAGAAACCGGCGATGGCCTGTGGCACCGCCAAGGTTGCGAACACCCACGACATGGCGGTCGCGATGCCAGCGAGCATCGACACCGCGCCAGTAGTAATGCCCGTTTGGATGATGATGCGCTGCAAGTCCTTGCGAGTGAGTTCGTGATAGACAAATAAATCGAGCACGAGCGCGTAGAGGATCGCGAGGACCGCAGCTTCAGTCGCTGTCGTGATGCCACCGAGAATGCCGCCAAACAAAACAAACGGCATGCCAAGGGGCAAGATGGCTTCCTTGATCGTTTTCCGTAGACCGGCCCAGTTGAACTTGCCGCGCGCGCCTGGCAAGGTACCGCGTCGTGCCTGGATGTGAATGACGATTATAAGGGTGAGGGCCATCAGAATACCGGGCAGGAATCCGGCCATGAAGAGCGCCGAGATCGACAAGCCGGACATCGCGCCGAGAATCACCATCACCAAACACGGTGGGATCAAGATCCCCATGCCGGCGGCTGCAGCGACGATCGCCGCTGCGCGTTCCGGCGGATAACCGGCCCGTACCAGCGAAGGGATCAGAATCGAACCGATCGCGGAGGCATCGGCAACCGAGGATCCGGAAATACCGGAAAACAACAGCTCCGAGACCACCACGACGACACCAAGCCCGCCGCGAATGTGGCCGACCAGCGCGGTCGCAAACGCGACCAGTCGACGCGAGATGCCACCGGTTTCCATGAGGCCGCCTGCCAAAATAAAGAGCGGTATGGCGACAAACGGAAACGGCTCGATCCCGGCCAGCATTTTTTGTGCGATCGTCTCGAGTGGAATATCGAGCGCGATGAATCCGCCGATGGTTGCCACCGCCATGCTGAACGCAACCGGCACGCCCAGTGCCAGCGTAATGATGAAGAGAAAAACGAGGGCCATCATTGCGCAGCACCCGCGCGTCGATCGAGCATCACCGCGAAATCCATCAAGATGAACAATACCCCGGCGATGGGGAGGATGATGTATCCCGTTCCCACGCTGAATCCGAGCGTCGGATACATCTGCGCCCACGATGATTCGACAATGCGAAAGCCGTAGAAGATCATGAACAGCGCGATCAGGGTCACGACAAAATGCCCAACCCAGGTGAGCCAGGTCGACCAACGCTCCAGGTGACGCGCGACGAAATCAACACCGAAGTGCGCCCGGTAGCGCACGGCGAGGGCCGCGCCGAGAAACGACACCCACTGATAGCAAAGGGTCGTGAACTCTTCGGACCAGACGATCGGGGTTTTGAAGACATATCGAAACACCACCTGGGCGCCGACCAGAACGACGATCATTACCACGAGCATGCCGACCGCCACGCGCAAGCCCGCCTCAATGGCGCCGAGTGTGTGACCGAGTGCGCCGCCGATCGCGGCGGAACGTCCCGCGCCTGAATTCATCGTCAATGCCTTGTCGAAATTGCGATTACTTATTGATAGCCGGCATCTTTCAATGCTTGATCGACCAGTGGCGACTTCACGCGTGCTTTGAATGCTTGCACCACCGGAAGCGTCGCTTTGCGGAATGATTCAACATCGGGTTCGGTGATCACTGCCCCCGCATTACGCAGCGTCGTGACGGTTTCATCATTGTTGGTACCGGGGTTGGACGTGTAGAACGCGGCATCCGTTTTGAAGAATGCTTTCGCACCCTCTTCCAGCGCCGCCTTTTGGTCGGCCGACAGTACGTTCCATTTCTTGAGATTCATCACGACGACGGCCGCCGCACGGCCATGGCGCGTAAACGTGAGGTGCTTCGCGACTTCATGATTCTTCAGCGCGAGCAATAGCTGCGGGCCGGTGGTATTGCCGTCGATCTGGCCTTGCTGAATCGCGGTATAGACCTCGGCGGTCCCCATGGGCACCGGAATACCGCCCATCGCCCTGATCATGTCCACCTGCATCGGGTCTTGCATGACGCGCAGTTGCAAGCCCTTCATATCGTCAGGCGTGCGCACCGGTCGCTTGCTGTTCATGACCGCCAGTACGCCGCCATCGGCGAACGTAAGCACCTTCAGCCCATGCACTTCCATTTTCTTGCCAAGCTCGGCAACGATTGGTCCTTGCAGGAAGTGCAGGTAATCATCATGTTTGATCCACACGAACGGCAGGCCGAAAATGCCGTGCTCCGGCACGAGTTGCTGGCTCACTTGCGATGCGATCACCGCGATATCGAGTGAGCCGACCTTGGTGGCTTCCATCAGCGCCCTCTGGTCATCCAACACGCCTTCCGGAAAGAGGCGAACGACGAGCTTGCCCTTGGCGGTGTCATCGGCGACCTTCTTGAATTCATGCATCGCCGGGAAATAACTGAACGACTTGGGCAGCGCATCCGCGAACTTGATTTCCACCCGGGCCAACGCGAACCCCGATGCAAGTGCGGCCAGACCGGCCGTTTTGGCGATGAGCGAGGCTAGGGCAGTCAGGATGCGTGACAAGATGTCTCCTCCCGTACGCGTACGATAGACGTGATATATGGGCTCGGCTGAGCGTCCGCAATGCGCACCGGCTTGCGACAAGCGCCAGTAGACAAAGCGTGGGCCAATGTAGTGAACGGGGCTCATCGTGTCAAGGCGTGGACGGAATATTGTCGGGAGTAAATTAGTTGTCCGGTTTTAGTAAGTAACCTGTCCGGTTTATTGAGGAGCGATATTGCTGCCCATAAGCCGGTCTGGCTACCGACAGGAGAACCGGAAGATGAGATTCGAAGAGGCCTACCAAGGATGGACGGCGGGGC
>SHXR01000056.1 GCA_009693235.1 Betaproteobacteria bacterium
GCAAGGAAACCTTCGCCCGGCCAATGGCGGGTGTGCTCACCCAACCGTTATCGTTCGTCGGACTGCCGGTCTTGACGGTGCCGGTGCTGCGTCCGGGTCAACTCCCGATCGGGGTGCGGCTCATCGCCGCACCTTGGCGCGAGGATCTCGTGCTCCGCGCCGGCTTTGCGCTCGAACAGGACGGGATCGTCGCCGCACCGGTGGCAAGCGCCTTTGCAAACGGATCGATCGACGAATCGAAGGCGAACTGAAGCGCGCGCGGTGACCGGCACCGCTGCCCCGCACACCATGCGCACCATGCGCGGCCGCTGGTGGATGGCGTTCAAACGGCGGCTAGGTATTACATCCACACCGAAAAGCACGCGACGCCACCGCCTCAAGAAGCGCTCGTAAGCCCGATCCCGGCGAGGATGCGCCGACCTGATTCGCGCAGCGCAACCTTGCGTTCCGGCAAGCGCGGATAGAGCAGTTTGCCGTCGCGTTTCTTGAATTCTCCGGCGATGAGAACATGCTCGATATTGGCAAGACTGGTCTGCGTCACGACGGTGGTCACCGAATCATGGATCGGCCACATGTTGAGATCATCGGCATGGATCACCACGATGTCGGCCTCTTTGCCAGGCGCAAGCGATCCGATACGATGGTCTTGCTGCAGCATCTTGGCGCCTTCGATCGTCACCCATTCGAGTGCCTCGCGACAATAGATCGTTGAGGTTGCGGGGAGCGTACCTACCGTGCGACGCGATTCATCGTTGTCGAGGCCGCGCTGGCTTGCCATGGTGACACGGGCAACGGTGAGCATGTCGCCACCGATCATCGACTCCAGGTCCACGCCGAGCGATGGCATCGCGCCAAGCTTGCGCAGTCGCCCAGTGATGGCAAAGCCGTGGCCTTGTGCAAGCTCGGTTTCCGGCGTGAGCGAAAACGTGACGCCTTGATCCAGCATGAAGCGCAACTGCTCTTCGGTGAGCGACTGGCCGTGCACAATGTTGTTGTTGTCGCCCAGCAGGCCGTCTTTGCGCAGGCGATCCCATCCATCGGGTGTGCGCGCGGCAGGCCCCGCGCAATGCATGCTCGCGATGAGTCCGTATTCACGCGCGAGACGGAAATCGTCGACCGCGACCTCGTAGGTCGAATAATGGGGCCCAAGGATCGCGAGTCCAAGATTGACGAGCTGGTCCTTGCTGGCAAAGCGCGTCTTGGTCAACCGCTCCACTTCCGAGCGGGGATGCGGCACTTCCCAGAACGGCTTTTGTCCAGGCTTCGCATCGGGCTTTGGCGAACCGTGGAAAAACGTCGCGCGGATGCCTGATTCGATAAGCCCGTCGATGGCGCGGTCGGTGTGATCGGGCGTTGGATTGTTGTGGCACCAATCGCCCAAGGTGGTGGTGCCGCAATTGATCTGATTGAGTCCACCCATCAAGGTCGCTATATACAGGTCGTCAGGGGTGAATTTGGTCGCCAGACCCGCGTGCATATGATGGAAATATTCGATCAGCGTCCAATTCGCCGCCACCCCGCGAAGCGCCGTTTGCCACGTGTGCATATGCGCATTGACCAGACCCGGAATAACGATGCGGCCGGTGCCATCGATGACGAGGGCGTTGGGCGCGTCGATCGAGGGCGCAATCGCTTTGATCTTCGCGCCTTCAATCAGCAGATCGCCCCGCGGCAAATCGCCCTGCGACTTGTCCATCGTGACGAGCGTTGCGCCTTTAATGAGGGTCTGTGCCATGTTGCGCCCCGGCCGCCTAGTCGGACAAGCCGTCCGACACCTTCACGTTCTCCGGCTTCAATTCGAGTCCGGCCGCCTTGGCGAGCTCCACGATCAACACCGCGAAATCAACGTCTTCATGACCGCGCCCAACGACGTTCGCAATGGACTCACGCGTCGCTGCGGCAGCAGGCATCGTCACACCGAACTTGCGGCCGGCCTGCATGCCAAGATCCATGTCCTTTAGCAACAGCTTAGGTGTGAAGGTCACCGCAAAATCAAGATTGACCAAGGCCGGCGTCTTGTAACGCGTGTACATGGAGCCAAGCACGCTGTTGTTGATCGAATCGAGAAACACGCTGCGCGGAATACCGGCCTTTTCTGCGAGCACTGTGATCTCGCAAAGCGACTGGATGATGACGCCGAACATGGTGTTATGCGCGATCTTCCAGACCCGCGCCAGTTCGCCGGAACCCACATAGGTGATACCCCGACCGAACATTTTGAGGTAGGGCTCGGCCAGCGTGAATGAGGCCTTGGGACCGGAAGCTACCGTCCAAAGCTTGCCTGCCTTCACGACTTTGCCGTTGCCCGATACCGGTGCCGACAAATAGCTCACCCGCATCTTTTCGCATTGTTCGCGAATCTCAGCCGAACCGTCATCGGAGATCGACGACGTATCGACGACGAGACGCGGCCTGATGCGCCCGGTCAGCAGACCGCCCTTGTCGAACAGCACCTGCTTCACGTCCTTGGTTGTTGAAAGACTGGTGAACACGATGTCCCGATCGGCAAGATCGGTGATCTTCTTCACCACCTTCGCGCCGTGCTGGCCAAGCGGCTCGGCCTTGGAGCTGGTGCGATTCCATACGGATATATCGCACCCGTTGGTCGCTAGCCGATATGCAATCGCATAACCCATGCGACCGAGTCCGATCCAGCCGAGTGTGTACTTGCCTGTCATGCCACTTCCCTTCCTTCTACGATGTTCCGGCTACGGTACAGCGCACCGCTCGCCGGTTGGAGTGAGTCTGCCGCGCTGTCTGTCTTGCTTTCTGCTTAGTTCACCTTCGCGCCGGTCGCCTTCACTACGCGCGACCAACGCTCGATTTCCGATCGAATGAAACTACCGAATTCGGCGGGTGAGCCGCCGAGGGCTTCCATGCCTTGCCCTTGCAGTCGTTCACGCACCATTGGCGTGCCGAGTACCTGCTGCAATTCGGCATTCATGCGATTGACGATCACCTCGGGCGTTCCGCTCGGCGCGGCCAGACCGAACCATGCCGATGCTTCAAGTTCCGGATACCCTTGACCGGCCAGCGTTGGCAGTTCGGGCCATGACGTGAGCGGCTTCAATGAGGTCACGCCCAGCGCCTTCAACTTGCCCGCTTTTACTTGCGCAATGACCACCGGCACGCTCGCATAGGTCATCGTCACATCCCCGGCCATGACCGCCGTGACCGCCTGCGGAGTACTCTTGTAGGGAACATGGGTCATCTTTACGTTGGCGAGCCAATTGAGCATCTCACCCGACATATGCATGGAAGTCCCGGAACCACCCGATGCGAACGTTAGCTCACCTGGCTTCTGTCTGGCCATCTCCACAAGGTCCTTGAGGGACTGCACGGGCAGGGTGGGCGCCACGACCAGCACGTTCGGGTTGCCTGCCACCAGACCGACCGGCACGAAGTCCTTGATCGGATCGAACGGCATTTTCGTGTAAATCGATGGATTGACGCCATGCGTGCTCGATGAGGCAAGCAGGAAGGCATAGCCATCCGGTGGAGACTTCGCCGCCGCTTCGCCGGCGATGTTCCCGCCGGCGCCGGCTCGATTCTCGATGATGAAGGGCTGCCCCATCCGCTTCGACAACTCATCGCCGATGATGCGCGCCAGGATGTCGCCCGCCGCGCCTGGACCGATCGTCACGAAGAGGCGAATGGGCTTCGAGGGATAGGTCTGCGCCTGCGCCAGAGGCAATGCGCAAAAGAGCAGAATTGTCGCGCACCACTTGATCATTGCAGTACCCCCTGTAACGGCGGCAGCATGCTGACGCGTGTGCAAACTCATACGACGGCCACCCCTTGTATTTCAAGCATGATTCCAGGACGCGCAAAATGCGAAACGGTGATCAATGCGCTCGCCGGATATTTGCCGTCGGCAAATTTCTCGCCGCGCAGCTTGACGAACCGATCGCCCAGTCGGGAATCGTTGATGAACACCGTCATGGTCACCAGATTGGCGATCGATCCGCCAGAGCGACGCAGCGTTTTGTCCATCAGCGCGAAACAAGCATGCGCCTGGGCCTCGAAGTCATAGGAAATATCCTTGTCGGACTCATCCGTGGTGGTTGTTTGTCCGGCCAGCCAAATGGTTTTGCCGCCTTCGGTCACGACCGCGGGCGAGAAGGCACGAGATCGTTGAAATTCGGTACCTTCGAGATAGGTGATCGTGGCGCTCATGAGTAGGTTTCCGTGTGCATGCTCAGTTCGCCTTGATGCCGGCCGCTTTGATGAGCTTCGTGTTGTCTTCGAACTCTTTGGCAATCATCGCCTGGAATTCAGCCATGCTCATCGTGAGCGGTTCGACGCCCAGTTTCGCGAAGCGCTCCTGCACGTCGGGTGACTGCACCGCCTTGGTGATTTCCATGTGGATGCGCTCGGCAAGCGCCGCCGATGTCTTGCCGGAAATCAGTGCGCCAATCCAGAAGTGGTAATCCGAGTTGGCGTAGCCAAACTCCGCTGAGGTCGGCACATCGGGCAGGAGCTTTGAGCGCCGCTGCGAGCCCATCGCCAATGCGACCAACCGGCCTTCTTTCAGGTGGGGCATCACGCCGAAGGTGGGCGCGACGAAATAATCGGCGCGGCCAGTCAACACCTCGGTAAGCGCTTCGGGCGTCCCTTTGAAGTGAATGTGCACCACGTCGATCCCGGCTGAAAACCGGAAGCGCTCGGCGTTCATGTGGGTTGCGCTGCCAACCCCGGCAGTGGTGACATTGAAGGTTCCGGGCTTTACCTTCGCCGCCGCGACGAGTTCATGCAAGGTCTTGTAGCCCTTGGCAGGCGAGGTGACGATCGTGGTGGGCATCACCGCCATCGCCGCGACCGGTGTGATGTCCTTGGCCGGATCAAACTGCAGCGGCGAAATGAGCGTTGACACGGTGTACGCGGCGGCATGCACGAGGATGGTGTGCCCGTCCGCGTCGCCTTTGGCAATCGAGGTGGTCGCAATAAGGCCGCCCGCACCGAGCCGGTTTTCGACGATCACCGGCTGGCCAAGATTCAGCTGCAATCGCTCAGCAACCGCCCGCGCAACCGTATCGGTTGCGCTGCCAGGGGTTGTCCCCGAGATCAGTTTCAGCGGTCTGCTCGGGAAGCTTTGCGCTACGACCGTTCCAGCCGCCAGCATCAACACCGTCACCATCGTGCGCTTCATGAGCGCCGGTCTCCTTTGCGTTTGAACATCACTGCAATCACAATGAAAGGCGAAGTTGTTGCGCCATCCAGTCTGCTGACTGGCTGCGATAGCGATAGGGTCGATTATTGGCGTTGTGCCCGCCGTCTTCCACCATGACGAGCGTGACCGGACCGGCCACCGCTTTGGCGAGCCGCTCGCCATGCTCGGACGGAATCAATCGATCCTGGCGTCCCGCGACGAGATAGAGTGGGCAGCGGATTGCACGCGCGGCCTGATGCAGATTCAGGGTGGTGGCAATCTCCTTGGCTTCGGCGTCGGTCTTGGCATGGCTACGGGCTTGAAATGTTGCACGGGTGAGCGGACCCAGCTGCTCCCAGATCTCGCCCAGATCGAACGGACCGGAAATGCCGATGCAGGCTTTGATGCGCGGCTCAAACGCCGCCGCACGGGGCGCGTAATACCCGCCCAGGCTAACTCCCCACAGGCCAATGCGCGCAGCATCGAGGTCTGAGCGCCCCGCCACCCAGTCGACCACCGCACGCACCGGCGCTTCGTAGTCGCCACGAATCGGCAAGTCGTATTCGGCCTCGCCTTGTCCCGGTCCATCGAAGGCAAGAATGGCCATCCCGCGATCGAGGAACGGTGTTTCGTAGGCGTGCAGCTCTTCTTTGGTGGAATCCATACCGGGCGCCATGATCAGCACCGGGGGGGTTTTGATCCCGACCGGCCGCCTGAGGACACCCCACAACGACGTCCCCGCAAATGGAATGCGCACCCGTTCACCCGCCGGCCGAAGGTACGGCAGCGAGTCACTATAACAATCGACAGCGCGCTGATGCGCTGCGCGCATTTCGTCGGGATAGGCGACAAACACGAACTTCGCAAAGTGGTAGTACGCGCTTGCTCGGCAAAGATGCTCACCGGCAGTCAACGAATGGCCGGCCGCGAGGGCTTCACGCCCAAGTGCCTCATGCACAGCACCCTTGGCGCACCAGGCCTGGCACCAGTCCGCCCAGCGATCCACCTTGGACGTCACATCGTCGAAATCGGTCAGCGATATGCCGTTCGCGACGAAGCGGGGCGCCCAGTGGGCAATGGCCGAAGCAACGAGAGCGTCTTTGGACAACATCAGGGTCGGGGCCGAATCAACATGACTGCCAGTGCCCCTGCCATAAGGGGCGTATGAGGAGGGATATCCCCGGTTTTCGGTCTGCTCTTAGCGACCATCGATTAATGTCACACCAGTCAATCGCTGTAATTCTTCAAAGGGAAGCCCCGCGACGATTTCCAAGACGCAAGGCCCGGTCTTCGTGATGTCGATCACCGCGAGATCGGTGTAGACACGCTTCACGCAGCCGACGGCCGTAAGCGGATAGGTACATTTTTCAACCAGCTTGGATTCACCTTTTTTGGTCAGGTGCTCCATCATGATGTAGACCGCCTTGGCGCCGACCGCCAGATCCATCGCCCCACCGACAGCGGGAATGGCATCCGGCTCGCCGGTCGACCAGTTCGCGAGATCGCCGGTGATTGACACTTGAAACGCGCCCAATACGCAGATGTCCAGATGGCCGCCACGCATCATGCCGAATGAATCCGCGTGATGGAAAAATGCGCCGCCCGCCAGCAATGTGACCGGCTCTTTGCCCGCGTTGATGAGATCCCAATCGACATCTTCGGCCTTGGGCTTTGGCCCCATGCCAAGGATGCCGTTCTCGCTATGGAGCAAGATGTCGCGATCTTTCGGCAGGTAATCGCCGACCAGCGTGGGGATCCCGATGCCGAGATTGACATACGCCCCCTCGGGGATGTCCCGGGCCACGCGCGCGGCGATCTGCGCCCGATTCAACTTGGGGATATTCGTTGCGGTCACGCAGCTTTCCTCCCGCGTTCACTTTGCCGGTCGACCCGCACCACCCGCTTTACGTAAATGCCTGGCGTTACGACCAGTTCAGGATCGAGTTCACCCAGCGTCACCAAGTCGAACACCTGCGCAATCGTGAGCTTGGCTGCGGTGGCCATCACCGGGCCAAAATTACGGCCCGCTTTACGGTAGACAAGATTGCCCCACCGATCGGCGCGCTCCGCCTTGACCAGCGCAACGTCGGCGTGGATTGGATACTCCAACACATACTGGCGCCCGTTAATCATCCGGGTTTCTTTGCCTTTGGCGAGCTCGGTGCCAAAGCCTGTCGGGGTGAAAAAGGCGCCGATCCCGGCACCCGCGGCCCGGATGCGTTCGGCCAGATTGCCTTGCGGAACCAGCTCCAACTCAAGCTTTCCAGAACGGTACAGACCGTCAAAAACATGGGAATCAGCCTGCCGCGGGAAAGAGCAGAGGATCTTCCGTACCCGCCCGGTCTTCAGCAGCGCGGCAATCCCCGTCTCGCCATTGCCGGCGTTGTTGCAGACGATCGTGAGATCGCGGGCGCTGCCCGCAATCAAGCCATCAATCAGCTCATGGGGCTGACCGGAGCCGCCAAATCCCCCCATAAGGATCGTCGCCCCGTCTGCAATACCGGTACAAGCAGCCGCGACCGAATCGACTATCTTATTGATCATCTGATCACTTTGCAGCCTGAAGGGCGAACCCGGAGAAGAAACAGGGCCGGGAAACCGCTATTTTGCAGGAAACTGAGGATTTCCGGGGATCGGTCTTCGCTGCGATGGACGTTGCACCCTGCGCAGATTGATAATGCCGACAGCGAGAATTCGCTGCCGGCGGGAGGATCGGTCGTTCGCCAGTCATGATATTGGCCTGGCAACCTCTTCCGACAACGCACCGGAACGCAAGCGCCACTGGACGGCACGGCAATTTTAAAAGGAATATGGAAGCGTGGCAATCGAGGGATTTGCCTCGGAATTCAGAGGGCTGGTCGACGAGGAAGCAGTCATTTCGAAGCTCTGCACCGGCTTCACATTTACCGAGGGCCCAATCTGGAATCCACTCGAACAGGCACTTTATTTCAGCGATATGCCAGGCGATGTGCGCCGTCCAGCAAATAAATTCAATGACATGACCTACGATGCGGCCGGCAACCTCTATGTTTGTGAGCATGCCACCAGCAAACTGATCATGGAAACGCCCGCGGGCGCCCGCAAGGTCGTCGCCTCGCGCTGGCATGGGCAGGAGCTAAATAGCCCCAATGATGTAGTCCTTCGCTCGGACCGCTCCATCTATTTCAGCGACCCGATCTATGGCCGCGCGCTCGCGGTAGTACGCGGTGGCCATGTCCGTCAGGATGCCGCCATCCGTCCAGGTCGGGCAGGTGGGTGGGAAAACGATGCGATTGCGAATCTTGGTATTGCGAATCCGCCACTCCGAGAGCAGCTTGGGATAATTCGATGACAAAAGGCTCCCCCACAAGACACGCCGCAATCGCAACAGACTTTCGCCGCGGACTTCATTTGATTACAAATCCTATCACCGATGACAACGATGACGATTCAGCACCGCGAGCAACGTGACGGCCGCTTGCCGCTCAGTCGGGCCGCCGCCCGAAGTAAGCGTCGTCTAACAACTTGCGGATCGCGTTCCGCTCGATAGGACGTGGATTCCAGTAAGGCGCCTGCGTCGCCAGATCGGCGGCGCGATCAAGATCGAATTCCTTAATGCCAAGATCCTTCAGCGCTACGCTTGCACCAAGCGATTGCGCGAGATCGAAGAGTCCGCGCGGGGCACTTGACGCCTCTAGCGCACGTGCGATTCGCTGCATCGCCAGCGGTGCCGCAGCAGCGCTGTAAGCGCATGCATGCGGCAAGACAATTGTGTGGGTTTCGGCATGCGGCAAGTTCCAGGTGCCACCCAATGTATGGCACAGCTTGTGATGCAAGGCCATGCCGACCGACGCAAGAGCGCTGCCGCATAACCAGGCGCCGTAGAGACAATTCGCGCGCGCCTCGGCGTTGGTCGGATTCTCCACCACGAGGGGCAGGCCCTTTGCCATGGCGCGAATACCTTCTTCGGCGATCATCGACATTATCGGATTGGCGTCTTGCGCGTACAGACCTTCCACGGCATGAGCAATCGCGTTGATGCCGCTGGTGGCCGACAACTTGGCAGGCAAGCTCATCGTGAGCAGGGGATCGTAGATCACCACTTTCGGCAGGACCCGCGCATCCTTGCCGGTCTTCTTGAGTCCACCCTCAGTAATGCCCCAAATGGGGGTTACCTCGGAGCCCGCATAGGTGGTTGGAATCGCGATGATCGGCAACGACGATTCCAGCGCGATCGCCTTGCCAAGGCCGGTCGTCGAGCCGCCACCGATCGTCACCGCGCAGTCGGCCTTAAGATTGGTTGCAAGCGTGCGGGCTGCACGTGCGATTTCAATCGGCACATGCATGACCGCCTGGTCGAACACTCCGGCACACCGATCACCCAGTGTTGCGGCAATGGCGGCGGCGTCAGAACGTTGCTCGGGCGTCGACAGAATCA
The DNA here is from genome assembly GCA_009693235.1 of Betaproteobacteria bacterium. GTDB lineage: Bacteria > Pseudomonadota > Gammaproteobacteria > Burkholderiales > SG8-39 > SHXR01. The sequence continues at coordinate 9,567 of SHXR01000056.1, forward strand.
GCGCTCGTTTGGCGCCAAGCCGCGTCATCTCCTCGCCAAGCTTATCGAGTGAGCCTGCGCCGAATACCACGCGGTATGGGAAGCCGGTGAATACAAATGGGGACATGGGGTTCTGATCCGGGCGAGGAAATTGGCGCGAACTGTAACCCATCGCTTTCGCCGATGTTTCGTCCCTCCGGTCGCGACACGGGCGCTCGCGGCCCATTGGGCGAATCGCCCGATACGGCTACACTTCGAAGCCGATTGATCACTCCTACAAAGACCTTCCCATGCCGCCTGCCAACGCCAAAAAACGTCCCGAAGATCTCCGCAGCCATCGCTGGTACGGCGTCAAAGACCTGCGCTCGTTCGGCCACCGCTCGCGCACCGCGCAAAGCGGCTTTGACCGCAGCGACTACACCGGCAAACCGGTAATCGCCATCATCAACACCTGGAGTGATATCAATCCTTGCCATTCCCATTTCCGCGTACGCGTTGAAGAAGTGAAACGCGGCGTCTGGCAGGCGGGCGGCTTTCCGCTCGAAATGCCTGCCATTACGCTGGCTGAGCCGTTCCAGAAGCCAACCACGATGATGTATCGCAATCTGCTCGCGATGGAAACCGAGGAGCTGTTGCGTTCGTATCCTGCCGATGGTGCGGTACTGATGGGCGGTTGCGACAAGACCACACCGGCCCTCTTGATGGGCGCAACATCGATGGGCTTGCCGTTCATCTTCATGCCGGCCGGGCCGATGCTAAGCGGCAATTGGCGCGGCAACAAGCTTGGCTCCGGCACCGACAGCTGGAAATACTGGGCGGAACTGCGCGCCGGCAAGATTACCGAGGACGATTGGCAGGAAATTGAAGGCGGCATTGCTCGCTCGCCTGGGCACTGCATGACGATGGGCACGGCGTCCACCATGACTAGCGCCACCGAAGCGCTTGGACTCACATTACCGGGCGCAGCATCGATTCCTGCGGCAGATGCCAATCATGCGCGCATGGCGACCGCGAGCGGCAAGCGGATCGTCGACATGGTCTGGGAAGATATGAAGCCAGCCGATCTCCTCACTGCCGCTTCATTCGACAACGCAATCACCACCGTCCTCGCATTAGGCGGATCGACCAATGCGCTCGTGCATCTGATCGCGATGGCGCGGCGCGCAGGCGTACCGCTGGGCCTGGATCGTTTCGATCAGCTCTCGCAACGCACACCGTTGCTCGCGGACATTCGCCCTGCCGGCCGTTTCCTGATGGAAGACTTCTATTATGCGGGAGGATTGCGCGGGCTATTGAACCGCATTCGTCCGCTGCTCGCGTTGGATGCGCGCACCGTGAATGGCAAGACGATCGGCGAGAACATCGATGGTTGCAGGGTCTACAACGATGAAGTGATCCGTCCGCTCAACAAACCGATCGTCGCCTCGGGCAGCCTCGCGGTGTTGCGCGGCAATCTTGCGCCAGATGGGGCCGTCATCAAACCGGCCGCGGCGGAACAGCATCTGCTCAAACATGCCGGTCGCGCGGTGGTGTTTGAGGACTACAACGATATGGCGGCGCGCATCGACGATCCAAAACTTGAAATCGATGCCACCTCGGTGATCGTGTTGAAGAACGCCGGTCCGGTCGGCGCGCCTGGCATGCCGGAGTGGGGCCAACTGCCGATCCCGAAGAAGCTGCTGGCACAAGGCGTGCGCGATATGGTTCGTATCTCTGATGCGCGCATGAGCGGCACGAGTTACGGAGCGTGTGTCCTGCATGTCGCACCGGAATCATGGGTCGGTGGACCGCTGGCGTTCGTGCAGACCGGCGATATCGTCGAACTCGATGTCGCCCTGCGCAAGCTCCATCTGCAAGTGAGCGACGCCGAACTGGCTACGCGCCGTGCGGCCTGGAAGGCGCCGGCACCGCGCTTCAAGCGAGGCTATGGCGCGCTCTTCTCCAAGCACATCTCGCAGGCCAACGACGGCTGCGATTTTGATTTTCTGGAAGGGACCGCGCCAACCGAGGACCCAGAGATTCATTGAGGAAACACTGAAGCGACCGCTATCCGGGACTCGTTAGTTTTAAACCAACGATCCCGGCCAGGATCATCACGACACACGCCAGTCGAATTGCTGTCGCAGGTTCGTGAAACAACAAGATCCCGACCACGACCGTGCCAGCCGCCCCGATGCCGGTCCATACCGCATAGGCGGTGCCAAGGGGTATCGACTTCACCGCCATCCCCAGCAACAGCATGCTGGCCGCAATCGCCGCGATCGTGAGCACGCTTGGCACCAGACGTGTGAAGCCCTCGGAGTATTTGAGCCCAATGACCCAGCCGATTTCCATCAGTCCTGCCAGCAGCAACAGCGTCCATGCCATTTGATTTCTCCGTGTCGATCGAACGGGGTTATCGCGCCTGCTGGTAGAGAGTATGGACGGCTTCCGCGAAGCTGAATTGTTTTCAGCATTGCAACGTCACTAGTCAGAGCGTGACCGACTAGACGTCAGCGACGATCCGTCAAAGATTGGCACGCGAGACGCAGGTAGGATGCGGGCGCTCGCATGCGGATTCCGATGTTACGAATTGGATCAGCCGCCATCGCCGGAATCGTTCAGAAAACAATATCTGCCGCATCGCCAACCGTCTGCTCGGATTGCGAAGGTTAGTTTGAGAGACATCGACGTGACCTTGCCCCAGAGGGGCGCCAACAGACCGACGGCCATGACAAAACTACCTGCAAACGACGGTGGGGAGGGCACGAAAAGCGCCGCATCGCGCCAGGGCGCTGCGCATAAAGCAGTGAAGGAGAAGATATCGGCAGCCGCTGCAACAGCCCGTTTGCAAGAGACTAAATCGACCGGCAAGGCGCCTCACAAACTAGGCGTTATGGACCTGTTTCAACAGCGGCTCAGTACCTCTGGCCTGCCCATAGCCCCGCAATTCTTGTCTGCCACGCGCCGCGCCGCATTGGAAACGCCGACGGTCCCCGCCACTGACGCGCCAACGACCGCGACAGAGGCTCGTCCCGACGCGGTTCGGGATATGCCGGTCGGCGCCGGTCAGGGAGCTATCCGCGGCATCATTGCCGCCGACTCATTGATCTTTCTAGAGTTTGCACATCCACGCTCAGAAGCGAGCGCCCATCGCGGCGATCCGGACTTAGCGCGCAATGTTGGTTCCGGCCACGTCGCAACCGCGCCATCGCCCACCGATCACCGCGATGCACCGACAACGGTCGCACCCACTGCTTTGCAGCATGGCGGCAATTGGCTATCGCGCTGGTGGCTTGCACCCCTCATCGGCGCTGCCATTGTTGCATCGCTATTCGTTTTTGACTATCGCGCCCTGCTGGAGAATCGTATCGCCCCGATCGCCGGTACTGCACCACGCACCGCTACGGTCCGCTCGGCGCGTGACACCACCGAAATACGTCCATCGTTTCGCTTGCCGGACGGCCAACAAATAGAAGTACGCGGCGATGGCCCCATTGCCGGATTGCTCGCCTACCTGGCGAATCGGGCCGCACCGCTCGGACAATCATTCCTATTGGATGAAATGACGTTCGAGCAGGACACTTCGGACCTGTCGGCAAAGTCCGCCGAGCAGATTCGGCAGATTGCACAAATCATGCACGCTTATCCGAACGCATTGGTGCGGATCGAGGGCATGTCGACGCGTCGAACGACGCGATCAATGCCCGCCTCATTACCGCCGAACGCGCTGCTACGGTAAAGGCTGCGATCGCCTTGCATGGCATCGCCCCGGGGGCGCCTCGACGCACGGGGATCGGCGGCGGATCGCCCAGCCTTCGCCGGCGATTCAACGGAGCAAAGAACCGGCAATCGCCGCATCGAAGTTGTTATCACCGGTCGCTAACGGACTGCTCGGCTTGATTGGATGCACCGAGTTTCACAAGTTTCGTCTGTCATAAAATGCCATTCGCCATTACAACGACCTATTTCGCTGCGAATTTTATGGCAGCGAAACCCGGACGCACCGTACATTGCGGAAGTACGCATCACTTAGTGGGCGTTGCCCCACAGACACCAGACGAACGAGAGGGGATGAAATGACCGTCGCACGAAACCCAAGCAGGCCACTTGTCGGCCGGCGCTTTGGCGCGCGACTGGTTGCCCTGTGCGTGCTCGCGATGAGCGTCGCCGCGTGTGGAGGGAAATCAGCCGTCCAGTATATTGCATCGGCGAAACGCTATCTGGCGAAGAAGGACCATAAGGCCGCTACCATCGAACTCCGCAACGCCGTGCAACGATCACCGAAGCATGCAGAAGCACGGTACCTGCTCGGTGCTGCTTTCCTTGAACAAGGTGCGCCCGGAGCGGCGGAAGTAGAACTTCGGCAAGCCATCGAGTTCGGCCGTGATGGCGACGATCTGCAATCCGTGCTCGCCAATGCGCTTTTCAAAGCCGGCCAGTTCGGCCGTCTCATCAAAGAATTTGAGTCAAGAACGTTCGCCGATGCGGAACTTGATTCGACCCTGCGTCTTAATCTGGGCAACGCCTATCTGGCACGCGGCGCCCGCAAAGAGGCCGCGCAGGCGTTCGACGCCGTGCTACGCGCCAATCCGGACCATCCGGGTGCGCAAATCGGATTGGCGCGTCTCCGGGGTACGGAGAAGAATTTCGCTGAGGCCAACAGACTTGCTCAGCTGATCCTCGCCAAATCGCCCGGCCTTCCTGAAGGACTGTTCCTCAAGACTGAATTACAGGCTGCGCAATCCGATATTGACGGCGCACTGACCACGCTTGACGAGCTGGTACGTACCGATCCTCGGCATGTCGCGGGACACCTCGCGCGCGTCCAAATTCACGTCACCCGGTTAGAGATTGAGCGGGCCGCAACCACCATTCAGGAAGTGGTAAAGATCGCACCCGCTGATCCACGCGTACTGTATCTGCAGGGCCTGATCGCGTTTCGACAAGGAAAAGCGACCGAAGCCCGCGATGCCATTGCGAAGGTTCTCACCGGCACTCCCGACCATGTGCCAAGCACACCCCTCGCCGGGCTGATTGCCCACCAGTTGCGCGACTACCCCGCAGCCGAAACCAATTTGCGAAAGATCGTCAGTCAGGCGCCCAAAGCCTCAATGCCACGCCACGCACTGGCTTCGGTGCTCCTCGAATCGGGACAACCGGAGCGAGCCATTGAGACGCTCAGACCGCTGTTGGAAACCCAAGATCCGCAGGCATTCGCCATAGCCGGAGAAGCCCATCTCGCCATGGGGGATTCAACAAAGGCCCTCGAGGCCCTGCAGAAATCGGCCAAGCTCGACCCCAAAAGCGCTCGGGTGATGATGAAACTTGGTGAGGCTCGTCTTTCGCTCGGCGAACTCGACCGCGCCATCGACCATCTCGAGGCCGCCTCAAGCGCCGACTCGACTGCATACCGTGCTGATCTTTTGTTGATTGCCAATCACTTGAAACGCGGTGAGTTCTCCCGCGCACTCAAGGCAGCGACTGTTCTTGAGGCAAAGCAACCGAAAAATCCGCTCACCCATGCACTCATCGCCGACATTCACCTGGCTGCTGGAAAGTGGTCCGATGCACGCCAACGACTCAACACCGCCCTCGAATTGAAACCTGATTATGTACCGGCGCTCGCTGCACTAACCGGTCTTGATTTGACCGAAGGACGAATCGAAGCGGCGCGCGAGCGGTATGAGGATGCCGCAAAGCGTTACCCCATCAATGACGGCGTTTGGTTAGGTTTGGCCGGCGTCCAAAACGCAAGTGGCATGCGACCAAACCGCATCGTCCCCACGCTTGAAAAGGCCGTCGCGGCGAATCCTTCGTCAGTGCGTCTCCACATCGCCCTCATCCAAACCCATTTGCGCGCCGGCAATACCCGCGGTGCCGTTGCCGCCGCCAGAAAGGCAGATGCTCGCTTCAAGGACGATCCGGCGGTGACGGAAGCATTGGGGCATGCCGAAATAGCAGCGGGCGAACTCGAAATCGCCGTGGCAACGTTCGGCCGCCTCGTTGCCATACGACCGAATGAGGTCGCGCCACTAATTCGATTGGCTGAGGTGCATCTGGCGTTAAGAGATACCTCACGCGCACTGGCCTCAGTGGAGAAAGCCGTCGCGGTCGCACCCGATTCAATCGAAGCGAATCGGGCCCGCGCCTTGATATTCGTCGAACTCGGCCGGCGCGCGGACGCATTCGCTGCCGCGCGGGCGCTGCAAAAGCATATTCCGGCACATCCGGCCGGCCACATTCTGGAAGGTGAGGTGGCATTTGGGTTCAAGGATTATGTGACCGCCGAAACGGCACTGCGCAAAGCCGTTACACAACGAAAATCACTGGAGACGGTTGGTGCCCTCCACGCCGCCTTGGAGCGGCTTGGCAAGCAGGGCGAAGCCGCGGCACTGGCTGATCGCTGGATAGCCGAGAATCCAAAAGACGTAAGCTTTAGCATGGTGCTTGGCCAGCGGGCGCTCGCCGAACGCGATCATAAACGCGCCGTCGAAGTGTATCGGTCCGTCGTGACGCAACAACCGCAGAACGCGGTCGCGTGGAACAACCTCGCCTGGGCAGCTATGCAACAAGGAGATCTTTGCTCACCTCGCCACAACATCGTTGCGTTGCCTCGCTCGATCACTCGCCAAGGACCAGCGCGATCCGTCATGGTGTTTAGCGCGCTGACAAGTTTCGACTTATCGCGCTCGCCGTAAAACCAAGCGATGTGGATTCCCGCCCGGTCCTGGCCGCTTGCAAACGTTTTTCTCGAAACCGTCTTGGCACCGGGCAAGATCGGTTGCCAGGAAGGCGAATCGATCATCATCGTTTGCCAGTTGGATGGACGAACCGACTCGATCGTGAAGCTTGGAACGAACGCATCGAGGCGCGCCTGAATGGAATTGGACATCACAGGCCAGATCAGAGCGCTCACCATCGCCGCGACCGTCACGGCCAACAGCGACTGCCGGCCCAGGCGCTGGACTGACGGTGACGAATCAACCCCCACTGCGATCTGCCTTGGTTGATCCTCGCGCCAGCGAATGCCCAACCAGAAGAGTAGCGCCATCACAATGCCGAAAAATACCCATCCATAGACCAAGTGATCGACACCGCTTGCCAGTTCGTTGTTGGATAGGTGGCCCGTAAGGACAATCAAGTACGCTCGCAGCCAATTAGCAATAATCGGCGTTACGATGGAAAGTCCAATGAAGGCCACTCGGCGCGGCGTGCTCCGGTAGAAGAGATAGGCAAACAGCGCACCGCCAGTCAGCGCGGCGTGAAAATAGCGAACTCCGCTGCATGCTTCGACGACCGACCAGCGTCCGGTTGGTATGACAAAATCGTTGCCTTCGCGGAACACCGGGGCGCCCGTCAGCCGTAACGCCGACACGGTAAAATTGGCCGTCCAATCCATCATGATGGGCACCATGAAATCACCGAACGGAACCGCGAGGAACAGAAATCCCAACGGAAAGATGAGCAACCTCGCGACGCGGAGCCCGGCAATCGCCACGATCGTTGCCACGATCATCGATACCAGTGCAAAGTACGTGACCACGTTGGCGAGTGCCAAGACACCCAGCAACCAGAGAAAACCGGCCGCGATCACCCCGCCTAACGCAAGAATTGACGGGGCTGCCGGGTATTGCGACAGTTCGTGTCGGCGATTCCATATGAGCCAGGCAACGATGGGCGCGATGGCGAAACCATGTTCATACGTTCCGGAACTTGCCCAAAGGCTGGTGATCTGCGCCACCGTGTCACGGTAGAGCGCGATCAGACATACCAAACTGATAACGATGGCCCATAGGGCATCGCAGGAGCGTAACGAAGTGGCGGGGGTGCCACGATTGGCGACGATCGACATGAAAGCAAGTATAGGGACTGGGTAGGTCCGGCAATCGGCCTCCATTCCCGCAATCAGGAACGTTGTCACTCGCCTTCCTAACGGCGATCGCGTGGAAGCGGGTTCGTTCGTCAGCCTGATAGCATTGGCGTACCCATCGTTCCCCGCCCGTTGATTAGGAGAGCGATGCATCGAAGAATGGCCGTCTTCGCACCACACGATCGTTGCGCCAAACCGCCCGTCCCAAAAGGAGCCCCGATGAGTATTGGCTTTCGCATCTTGCCCGCCCCACCTCGTCCTTCCAGCGCCCTCGTCAAGGGCTTGGGCGAACAGGTCACACCGCATATTTCCGACAGCATGAATCGCTTGCAAGGAGGCGCGAGTGGCATTCGCCCCATGCACAATGGCAAAACGATGGCCGGTGTCGCTTTGACGGTTCGCGTCGCCGCCGGTGACAACCTGATGGTCCACAAGGCGATTGACCTCGCGCAGCCAGGGGATGTAATCGTCGTCGACGCGGCGGGTGCCTGCGAGCAGGCGATCATTGGCGACATCATGTCCACGCATGCGAAGAGCAAAGGCGTCGCCGGTTTCGTCATTGACGGCGCGATACGCGATGCGGGCGAACTCACGCAACGCGACTTCCCGGTCTTCGCGCGCGGCGCCACCCACCGCGGCCCCTACAAGAATGGTCCGGGCGAAATCAATGTCACCGTATCGGTCGGTGGCATGGTGGTGCATCCGGGCGATATCGTCATCGGCGACGCGGATGGTATCGTCGCAGTCAGACCGGCGGACGCCGAAGCTGTGCTCGCTTCGGCGCGGTCGATTCGCGCCAAAGAGGAGGCCGTGCTGAAATCGATCGCCAACGGTACCATCGACCGCAAATGGGTCGATGCCGCCTTGAAGGAGCGGGGCTGCAGCTTCTAAGACGTCAAAATTCAGAAGCCAAAGAATCGTCCGCTCAGACGATTCTTTGTTGCGTCATCCGTAGCAAGCCTACCCGCCAAATCCATCGGCAATGGCGACGTCGATGAGGTTGGGTCCGCCTGACTGGACCCCGGCCTGAATAGCCGCCTTGAGCTGCCCCGGCTCAGTCACGCGGCGCGCCTTGAGTCCCATCGACTGCGCCATCGCAACGAAGTCGAATGGCGGGTCACGGAAATCCATGCCGACGAACTGATCGGTCTTGCGCGAGGCAACCAACCGCTCCTTGATGATCCGATAACTGCGGTTATTCGCGATGAGATAGGTAATCGGCAACTTGTAGTGCGCCGCCGACCAGAGCCCTTGAATGCTATACATCGCTGCACCATCGCCGACGATCGCAACGATCGGCCGCCCCGGCTGCGCGAGACTTACCCCAATGGCACCGGGCAAGCCAAAGCCAAGGCCGCCACTAGCAAGACCATACATGCTTTGCGGATCACGCATGTTGTAGAACGCCGGCAGATGATGCGTCGTGGTGACGCCCTCTTCGACGATCGCCGCGTTCTTCGGAATCGCCTCGGTAATGGCGAAGATCATGAATTTCGGATCGATCGGCATGGTCTCAGCCGCACTCAATGCATCGACGCAGGCGCGGTCCCGCTGCACCGACCAGTTGCGGGTCTTTAATTCGCCGGCGCGGCGTTCGGCATTACCAACATATGCGGCCGACCGCCTGGCTCGCAAAACCGGCAGCATGACGGTGAGCATGTCCTTCACATTCGCCTGAATGGCAATTTCGGTGGGATAGTTCTTACCAAGCTCCCAATCGCGCTCGGTGATATGGACCACCGGCATGCCGGCCGGCAACGGATCAACCGGGCTGTACACCGACATGCGCATTAGATCCGCACCGAGACAGATCAGCATGTCATACGGTTCCAGCGTGCTGCGCACCTGCTTTTGCACGCGCGTGAGCGTACCCATATGCAACGGGTGATCGCTTTGAAATGAGGCCTTGTAGGGAATCGATTCCTGATAGACCGCGGCGCCCAGCAGCGTCGCGAGATCGCCCGCTTCGCCGAAGGCGTCACGCGTGGCCAGTTCTTGGCCGGCGACGATGACCGGATTCTTGGCGCTCAACAGTTTGTCGACCACCGCTTGAACCGTTGCATCGGTCGGTCGCAGCGACATTTCGATCCGTGTGGGATGGCCAAGATCGAGTTCCGGCTCCTGATCGAGTACATCGCCTGGCAAGCTGATAAAGACCGGGCCGGTTGGCGGTGTGAGGGCAATCTTCGCTGCGCGATGCACGATGCGCGGCAGATCCTCGGCACGCGTTGGCTCCACCGCCCACTTCACTAGCGGTTCGGCCATCCTTATCAATGGACCGGCCAACAGCGGCTCGGTGAGTCCGTGGCCCTGCTCATACTGTCCGGCAGTAATGATGAGGGGTGATCCGGAAAATTTCGCCGTGTAGAGCGCACCCATCGCATGACCGAGGCCGGGTGCGACATGCAAATTGCATGCGGCAAGCTTGCCGGAGGCCCGCGCATAGCCATCGGCCATCGCCACGACGATCGATTCCTGCAAACCAAGGATGTACTTGAGTTGAGGAAATTTCGGGACAACCTCCATGATCGGCAGCTCGGTGGTGCCGGGATTGCCGAATAAGTGCGTGACGCCATTGTCGACGAGAAGCTGCAAAAAGGCCGCACGGCCGGTGATTTTGGGCATCGTTAGTACTCTCCGATTCAGCGATTCCTTGAGTGTATACGCGTCTATCGACGCGGCGTTTCCAGCACGGCACCCGATTCAACCAATCGACCGATCTCATCGCTGGAATAGCCCGCTTCGGCGAGCACCGTATGCGTATGTTCCGCGAATTTTGGCGGCCGCCGCTGTGGCGCTCCAGGGGTACGTGACAAGCGCGCCGGAATCCCGATGCCGCGATAGCCATCGAGTTCGACCGCCATGCCGCGTTCAGTCGTCTGTCGATGTGTCATCGCTTCAGGAACGCTGCTTACCGGCCCGGCCGGCACGCCGACTGCCATCAGCGAGGCGCATAATTCCGCAGATTTTCGTCCCGCAAACATGGTCTCAATTTCGTTCCGCAGGACGTCCCGATGTGCCACGCGGTCTGCATTGGCGCGAAAGCGGGCATCGCTACCGAGTTCGTCGCGACCCATCGCGCGACACAGCTTCCTGAATTGTCCGTCGTTCACGACACCGAGAAAGATCTCGCCGTCGGTGGTCCGATATTTGTCATAGGGTGCCAGATTGGCATGGCCGCTACCACTCAATTTCGGCGTGCGATTCGATGCAACCCAGTTCGCCGCATGGGGAATGAGCAGAGAAAGTCCCACATCATAAAGACTCAGATCGACCAGTTGGCCCTGTCCGGAACGGCTCCGCTCAGCGAGCGCAAGCAAAATGCCAATGGTCGAAGACATGCCGGTCGCAATGTCGACCACCGCGATCCCGATGCGGGTCATGCCGGTATCGGGATGACCATTGATACTCATCAAACCACACTGCGCCTGTAGCACCGCGTCGTAACCCGGCAAGCCACCAAGCGGACCGTCCAACCCAAACCCGGAAATCCGGCAATAGATGAGACGCGGATATTTCTTTGACAGCACGTCATCGTAGCCAAGCCCCCAGCCTTCCATCGTGCCGGGCAAAAAATTCTCGACCAGGATGTCGGCGTCTTCCAACAACCTGAACAACACGTCCCGGGCCGCGGGCTTGGTGAGATCGAGCGCAATACCGCGCTTGTTCCGATTGAGCGCATGGTAGTAAGCCGCGCTCTCGTCAACGAAGGGGGGCCCGAGCGTGCGCGTTTCATCACCTCGCGGCGGTTCGATCTTGATGACGTCGGCACCATGATCGGACAGCATCTGGGACGCCAATGGTCCGGCCAGGACGCGCGACAAATCGACCACACGGGTACCGGCCAGCGCACCTTGTGGCTGCCTACGTTCCTCCTTCTGCATGCAATGCTTTCTTCGATGCCGGACGAGGCGCGTATCTTAACCTCCCGGCGCCCCTGCCCGACCGAGCCGATCGTCCTCTACAATCGAGGATCCGCCGATCGCGCAGCATTGCAGACCATCAGGAATCCGTCATGAAACAAGAAGTGCTCGTCACCGGTGCATTTTACGGCCCGTCGATGGAATGGCTCGACCGCGAATTCACCACCCATCGGTTGTTTGAAGCGAAAGACCGCGCGAAGCTGTTGTCCGACGTCGGTCCCCGGGTGCGCGCGATTGCCGGATCCGGGCGATCGGATCAGGCGCTTATCCAGTCGCTTCCCAACCTCGAAATCATCGCCAATTTTGGGGTCGGCTATGACAACGTCAATGCGGCTGCAGCGCGGGCCCGCAAGGTCATGGTGACCAATACACCCGGGGTCTTGAATGAAGCAGTGGCAGACACAACGCTCTCATTGATCCTCGCCATCGAGCGTCGCGTGGTGGCGGCCGACCGTTATTTACGGGCCGGCAAATGGGTCGCCAACGGCAACTACCCGTTGACGCGTCACCTTGGCGATTTGAAAGTAGGCATCCTCGGTCTTGGCCGCATCGGAAAGGATATCGCCAAACGCACGCTGGCGTTCGGGATGCAGGTGCAGTACCACAGCCGCACGCGGCAGGCGGACGTTGCGTTTCCATACTTCCCAAGCGTCCTGGAACTTGCCAAGGCGAGCAACGTCCTCGTGTGCATCTTGCCGGGCGGCGCCGGTACCCGACATATCATCAACGAAGACGTGATGAAGGCGCTTGGTCCAACCGGCACCTTAGTGAACGTGGCGCGTGGCTCGGTGGTCGACACCGAGGCGCTCATCCGGTGCTTGAAGAATGGCAGCCTCGGCGCCGCTGCGATTGATGTCTATGACAAGGAGCCGGAAACGCCGGAGGCCCTGTGGCCACTGGAGAACGTGGTGCTCACTCCACATCTTGGCAGTGCAACGCACTCAACGCGGAAGAAAATGGGCGATCTGGTGGTACAAAATCTGCTCGAACACTTTGCCGGTCGAGCGGTGCTCACCGCGGTTCCGGAGTGTGCGGGTCTCAGGCGCTAAAGGAGGGGGAGGACCGTCCTGGCCGCCGCCGATGATATTTGGCGGCTATGCAGAAAGCCGCCAAGCGACGCCACCCATCCCACAGCGTAGCGGCACTGAGGGAACGTAGAACAGCGTATCGGCACGCGTATCTGCACCGGCCGCACCCATTGCCACGAGCCATGCGAGCAATTCGGAGGTGCCGCCATCGCCCGCGGCAATCATGCGTTCATGGGTCACTTCGCGCAGCACACGGGCGTGATCGGCTTCACCCAGCAAGCCAAGAAACCAACGATCGAATGCTTCGTTCACCGCGAAGTATTTCGGTCCGCCGGGATCGTGCGACAGCCCACCGGTCGCCATGATCGCCACCCGCTCATTGCCTGGCCACGCCTGAATGACCTTGGTAAGCGCTTGTCCAAACGCGTAGCAGCGTTCGTTGGGCGGCAATGGCGGCATCACGCAATTCATGTGGATCGGCACCAGCGGAACATCGTACCGCGGCGTGAGAAACTTCAACGGCACCGACCAGTTATCATCGAAGAGCAATCGATCCGCGTAGGCAAGATTGATCCCCTGTTCGCCCACGCCTCGCACGATGTGGCGTGCAAGCGCGCGATGCCCGGCGACTTCGTAGTCGGCGACGTTCAGCCAGTCCTGGAACCAGCGAGCCGGCCCCTGCCAGCGATCGGCAATGCCGACGCACCAATCCGGAATATTCTCCATCTGAAAATTGAGTAGATGGTCATTGGCAATACCGACGATGACATCTGGCTTGGCTGCCGCCAGACGCTTCGCCATCGCCGCATAGCCGCGGATCAGTTCATCTTGTTGCGACTGCGGTGCCTTGTCGAGCCAACCGGTCACGCCAGGGGCATGGGCCAGTGCAATCACCGCAACGATGTTCGCCATGTGCTCGCTCAATCACCCGGCGCGAGCATCTTGCTCGCATAGAGTTGCGCCGCGGCGCTGTCATTGTGGTTGTAACCACCGCCCTTAAAGAGCCGCGCTACTTGTGGCAGAAAGTACGGGTGCACGCCAAGCGCCGCCAAGGCCTTCAGATCAACGGCTCGCAAGGCTGCCTGCTCCGCCACGGACAATCCATAGTCGGCCATCACGCCACCGAGGTCGGCGTGAAACCGCTGCAACAACGCGCTATCGCGACGCACGTCGAAGATCAACCGGTTGACTGGCAGCGTCTTATCTGTTTGCAGAATACCCATGATGTGCTCGATGTGCTCAATGCGCCGGCGCCCTTTGGTGCGCCGTAATCGATGCTCGCACCCGCGCCAATTGGTGTCAATGGCGGGTCTCGCAAGACACCCGATCCCCAAGCTGCGCCTCAATATGACGGAGAATAGGCCACTCTAACCGATCGACCGCCCGTTCATGCCTGCATTCATCACCCAGAAGCTGGTCCGCTTTCAACACTGCGATCCGGCCGGAATTATCTTTTTCCCACAGTATTTTCTGCTCTTCAATGAGGTGGTCGAAGATTGGTTCACCCAAGCCATGGGTATCGACTGGCGGAAATTCCATATCGACGACAAGCTGGGATTTCCGGTGAAGAAGACGGCAACCGAATTCTTTTCACCCAGCGTGATCGGTGAGGTGCTCGATTGCTCGCTCGAAGTGAAGCGGTTGGGCCGCTCGTCGGTCGAGCTGCTGATTCGGATCACCTGCAAGGATAATCTGCGCGCGGTCGTAGAGGAGACGCGCATTCACACATCGTTGGTGGTGCACCGCTCAAGACCCCTGGACCCCGGACTCCGTGCACAAATGGAGCGCTACCTGGCACCGCCTCCGGCAACCGCCCCGGCGCAGTACACTCGCTAGCCGAGCCCCCCGCACCGATATCTCAATTGAAGTGTTCCATGAAAACGTATCAACATAAAGTCATCATCCACTGGGGCGATACCGACCCCGCGAAAATCGTGTTCTATCCGAACTACTTCGAATGGTTCGATCAATCGACGCGGCTCTTCTTCGATAACGTGGGACTCGATTGGGATGCACTGATGGTCAAATACGGCGTGCGCGGACTGCCAATTGTCGAGGCGAAGGCGAAATTCATCGCGCCTTGCCTGTTTCGCGATGAGATCACCGTTGCAACGTCGATCAACAAATGGAACGACAAGACCTTCGAATGCCAGCATGTGATTCTCAATCGCGGCGTGCGCTCGGTGGAAGGCTACGAGATTCGGGTGTGGTCGCGTTCGCATCCGGACGATCCGCAACGGTTGAAGGCCTACTCCATCCCGGACGAAATCAAAGCCGCATTCATCTAGAAAGCCTGCAATGCAACGGTCAGCCTGGATAGTTATCGTCGCAGCGGCGTTCGTCGTCGCGTTTTCGCTCGGAATTCGCGCGGCATTCGGCTTGTTCCTTAAGCCGATCAGCATGGAGCTGCAGCTTGGACGGGAAGTATTCAGTCTGGCACTCGCCTTGAGTACGCTGCTCACCGGCGTGGCAGGACCATTTGTCGGCGCCCTGGCGGACCGCTTTGGGGCGATGAAGGTAGTGATCGGTGGGGCAACATTCAGCGCGGCTGGCCTTTTCCTCGCGATGCACGCGCAAAGCGGACTCGGATTGAACCTCACCTTCGGTCTTCTCTTGGGGATCGGCAGCACCGCCGTCAGCATGGGCATCGCAATGGGGGCGGTTGCACGCGCCATTCCACAGAACAAACGCGCCCAGGCCTTCGGCATCGTCATGTCGGCCGGATCGTTCGGTCAATTTGTGATGATTCCGGCCGCGCAGGCGGTGCTTAGCACTTGGGACTGGCGTACGGCCTGCGGCATTCTTGCCCTCTGCGCGGCCATCATTATTCCCATTGCACTGGGATTGCGACCGCCCGCAACGGCTACCACTACCCCACCGACAGGTGCAACAAGCTTGCGCAAAGCCCTTGGCGAAGCAGTAGGACACTCCGGATTCTGGCTGCTCACCACATCATTCTTCGTATGTGGTTTTCACGTCTCCTTCGTGCAAACCCATCTACCGGCCTTTCTGAGCGATCGAGGCATGACCCCAGCGGTGGCCGCACAAGCGCTGGCCCTCATTGGCCTGTTCAACATCTTCGGATCATTTGCCGCCGGCTGGATCGGTACGCGCTTTCGCAACCGGTACCTCCTTGCCTGCGTCTACGTCCTTCGAGCGGTGATCTTTCTGCCATTGATTCTGATGCCCATGACACCGACCCTGGCGATCGTCTTTTCGATGTTCATGGGTCTCTTGTATTTGTCCACTGTGGTTCCGACCACGACCATCGTCGCGCAAATCTTCGGTCCCCGCTATTTTTCGACACTGTATGGCATCGTGTTCGGCAGTCACCAATTCGGCGGCTTCATCGGTTCCTGGCTGGGCGGGCGCATGTTTGATCTCACCGGCTCCTACGACACCATGTGGTGGATTTCGATTGGCCTCGCCATCGCGGCGGCCGGGCTCGCGGCGCCCCTCAAAGACGCGCCTTTGCAACGCCGGCAACCGCGTGAGATCATGGCCTGAAATTGCCGAGCCAAACGAGAATGCCCAAACAGATCATCACTTCACCCGACGCTCCCACGACCGGCTTTACCAACCAGGCCACCGCCTCGCCACTAGCCCAGGCAATTCGGGCGGGCGATCTGTTGTTTGTCTCTGGTCAAGGACCGTTGCATCCGAAAACACGTGAAGTGGTCTCACCCGATATTCGCGAGCAAACGGTCCAGACCCTCAACAATTTAAAGAGTGTATTGGCGGCGGCCGGGCTCGACTTCCGTCATGTCGTAAACATGCGGGTGGTGCTCCGCAATACCGCAGACTTCCCTGTCTTCAACGAAGCCTTTCGGGACACTCTGGCTGGCGAGAAGGTCACGCGGACCTGTATTGGCGGCACCCCACATCGTCAAGGCGTGAACGTCGAGATCGACTGCGTGGCGTCGTTCGATTGAGCGGGCGCGCTCGCCGCAGACCGCAGCGTGACAACGCGCGTTAGACCGACGTCAGAACATGCCGCGCGATGTCACGGCGCGTCGTGATCCAAACATCGGGCATCGCCTTGGCCTTTTCAATCAGCGTCTCGTAGACCCAGGCGCCGGCCGCGCGTCCGAACACATGGGTATGCGCAGTGACATCGATCAACAATGCGCGTGCCTCACGATCGCGGATCGCACGCATCGTGTCATCGAACATATCGATCATCACCCGCGGCGCCTGTCCATAGCGGACACAGAGCGGCAGATCATTGAGATCCATGGTGAGCGGGATGCCGACCAGCCGGCGCCCGCCAAAATCGAGCAGGTACGGTGTGTCGTCGTCGTTACAGTCGCCGTGCCAGACGAATCCCTCTGCGGCAAGCATGCCGGGCGTAAGCAGGCTACCGGTACCGCGCGGACTGATCCAGCCTTCCGCGATGTAGCCACTTGCCTTGGCAAGCGCTTCGCGCGTCCGCCGCAAATTAGCGCGCTCTGCCATCTCATCGAGGTAGACCGGAATCACATCCATCCCCCATGAATGCGCGACGATCTCGTGGCCATGCTCGTGAATGCGTTTGACCGATTCCGGATAGCGCTCGGCCAGGGCACCATTGACCATAACGCTCGATTTGATCTTCTGCCGGTCGACGATGCCAAGCAGTCGATCGATGCCGCGGATGGCACCGAACGACGCCCAGGAATGCGCATTGGTGTCGAAGAAACCCGGCTGCAGCACATTGCCCATCGGGCCGATTCCCGGCGCCTTGCCATCAGACCAAGCCTCATAGGCAATATTGAAAACCAGGGCAATGCGACGACCTTCCGGCCAGCGAAAATTCTCCGCCATGCGGATGATGGTTGGATTCATCAGACGATTCCGTAAGTAGGGAAAGTGGGAAATGTGTTGAAAGATTGAGTGCGATGTACGGTTGCCAACTATTTCAGGTCGGATGAGTCGTAGCGCCGCCACTGCTTCGCTGCAAGACGGTCATGACCGAGGCCACTGCACTGCCGAGATCCGACAGATTGCTAGGAATGATCATCGTGTTGTTGGTCTTGGCAAGATGGCTGAATGCGGCGACGTATGCTTCGGCAACCTTCAAATTCGCCGCCTGCTGTCCGCCTTGTTGAGCAAGCGCGTTGGCCACGGTTGTCAACGCACTGGCCGTTGCATCCGCGAGCAACCGGATCGCGGTGGCCTCGCCTTGCGCCCTGTTGATCGCGGATTGCTTCTCGCCTTCCGATTCGAGGATCTTCGCCTGCTTATCACCCTCGGCAATGTTGATGTCTTGCTGCTTCTCGCCTTCTGATTTGGCGATGACGGCGCGCTTTTCGCGTTCCGCGGTGATTTGCGTTTGCATCGCCTTGAGAATGGCGTCGGGCGGCGTAAGATCCTTCAACTCATAGCGCAGCACCTTCACGCCCCAGGAGCGCCCAGCCTCATCGAGCACGTCGACGATCGAACGATTGATGGTGTCGCGCGATTCCAAGGTCCGATCCAGCTCCATCTTGCCCACTTCCGAGCGTAAGGTCGTCTGTGCGAGTTGGGTAATGGCATAAAGATAGTTGGCGGTGCCATATGAGGCCAACCGCGGATCGGTAATCTGGTAGTACAAGATCCCGTCCACGCCAAGCTGCGTGTTGTCTTTCGTGATGCACACCTGCTGAGGAACATCGGCCGGCACCTCCTTCAGCGAGTGCCGGTAGGCGACGTTGTCGAAGAACGGGATGATCCAATTGAGGCCAGGTTCAAGTACGCGGTGAAAGCGTCCGAGCCGCTCCACCACCCACGCATATTGTTGCGGTACCACGCGGACGCATTTCAAAATTACGACCACGAAAAAGACGATAACGAACACCGTTACGAGGGTACCCAAGTTTACTGCGTTCACCGTAGTCCTCCCTTGATTGACGCTGCGGTTTGACGTGCAAGAGCCATGCAGGGCGCATGATGCGATGCCGCCTTATGCTAGGGCTCATGGCATTTTCTTGGCGATCTCTAGATTGTTGCCGCGCATTGCGACAATAAAAAAAATGTCGCCAGACTCACCCACTTCCCCATCCACAATCCGGGCGTCCCATAAGGCATCGCGATAGCGGACCTTCACCAGCCCGTCAGCGCGACTTAGCCAGGTGGCGAGGCGCACAACCTGCCCTTCATCGAGCCCGCGCATCAGCGGGACAGCGGTACGGCGTCTGATAATGCTCACGGCGATGCATCCAAACAATCCCAGGGTGACGGCGACGACGACCTGGATTGCAAACGACCCGCCCAACCAAGCAACGACTGCGGCAATCAATGCGGTGAGGCCGAGCACTAAGACATAGAACGTGCCCGACGCGACTTCGGCGATCACCAACATCAACCCAATGATCAACCATACCAGAAAGCTATCCACATACCCTCCGACGATATCAGGAGCCGACTCATCGAGGAGTTGGGAAGTGGATCACTCGTCGACCCCAGCAATATGCGCGCACCGGCGCGCGCCCGTCAACTCCTGCCGATCGCGCGACGCCGTTCTGCCTACCATGGCCGAACGCTGATCACCATTCTGAATGCGCCCTTGTCGTGACCCGCTGATTGGGCACTTGTTCACGATCGCATAGCGAATTGCGCATTGATGCCGCGATCGCACCGGATACCGGTAGGCCTGCGAGGCAACCGATCACGTTTGCCTCCATAACTGCAGTATCCCTCCGCCGCCAGCCCATAAGATTGCTAAGAAAACACCGATCAAGTAGCCGCACGAGGGATCCCTGAGTGTGATTTTGTCGAATTTGCGAAGCGAATGAAATATTCATCGAACTTGCGGGGCGTTTTGCGACAGAAAGCGGGGCCATGCCCCGCATTTCGCTCACGCTGGACGC
>SHXR01000106.1 GCA_009693235.1 Betaproteobacteria bacterium
CCGCGGTGTCTTCACTTCCGTTTCGGATCTCAAGCGCAAGCTCATGCGATACATCCGTCACTACAACGAGCAGCCAAAGCCCGTGAAGTGGAAATACTTCGACCCGTCGCGTCGCATTACTTCCACTTCAAACGTTACGGGCCACTAGTGCCATAGTCGCGCGGCTTAATCGACGCGCACGCCATCTTCGAAACGTTCACCCGGCGCATCCTCGCCGTAGGTACTGGGCGGATAGAACGCACGGAAGTCCGCGGTAACCCGCTCAAACGGGAAGTCTGACCATACGCCATGGTCCTTCACATATTCCATATGCTTGCGGTTCTGCGCATCGTATGGCCGGAAAATGGCATTCGATCGACCATCGAATTCGGTCGGCAACACGCCGAAACGCTCGCATAACTCGATATTGAACGCGGGGGCTGCTTTCACCCAGCGACCCTCAAGATACATTACTGCGTAGCCGTGGTGAATAAAGAGCGTTTTGCCGCCCATGCGCGCCTTCAGTTTTTCAGTGGTCAGATGATTCTTGACATCCGATAGGCCGATCCCCGCATGAATGCCCACCGCGCGTGCCGCCGCGGTGAGAAGCACTGCCTTGGGAATGCAAAATGCGCCCTTGGCCTGGAGCACGTTGCTAGCAATGTAAAGCGCGGGTGCAAGACTGATCGCAAACGGGTCGTAGCGCACGCCATCCCGCACCGCGTAAAAGAGCTTTACCGCCATGCCGATCGCGCTGGATTCGCCGGCCACGGCGCGCTCGGCAAATGAACGAACCAGCGCATCATCGCAATCAAGAAAACGCGTGGCAGCAAGATAGTCGGGACGCGGTTCCGGATAGCTGCCGGCCGGCGTGAAAATCATGAATGGACTCACGTTCTAGGTGAAGCCCGTAATTGTATCGAAGTCGCGCGGCCTGCCGAGTCAAAGGCTCCAACGTTGGCGCGTCATCAAATGTCCCCGTACGATTGATCGCACGTGATTAGAATACCGGTATTGCGCTCGACTGGAGTCCAAGCATGGAAAAGCTATTTCGGAATGCGCCGATCATGGCCAAGAATGATGAAGTCCGTCGTGGTCTGTGGGATCTCGCGCGGGCCCACCGTATGCTCGACATGGAAGGCCAGAATGACTTCGCCTGGGGACATGCCAGCATGCGTGATCCATGGGATCGCGGCCTATGGCTTAAGCGCGCAAACCTTGGCTTGGAAGAGGTCTTCGAGGACGATTTCATCCTGATCGATTTCGACGGCAATGTAATGGGCGGCGATGGCGTTCGCCATCTGGAATGGCCCATTCATACCGAAACGCTGCGGGCGCGTTCCGATTTCAATTTCGTCCTCCACACCCATGCCCCGTGGTCGGTGCTCTTCTCCGCTTGCACAGGTGAAATTCTCCGCCCCTATTCCAATGAAGGATGCTGGTTTACCGTCCCGCCACCCCACTACATGGGCACTAGCGATCTCATCGATACCCCCGAGCTTGGCCGCGCCTGCACGGAAATCATGGGGAAATCAGAGGGTGTGTTCATTCGCAATCACGGTGTGATCGTCGGTGGTCGAACGGTGAAAGACATGTTGCTCGCAGCGATCTTCCTGGAGAAAGCGTGCCGCGTGCAACTGCAACTGGCGATGAGCGGTATCAAGCATACTTACCCTGATGCGGCGGAAATCGATAAGAAGCGCAAAACGATTTTCCCGCAGCGTGCACGCGACAATTGTTGGGACTATATGAATCGCAAACTTGACCGGCATGAAGGCAAAGTGGGCACCGACAAAGGCGAATTTCGCTAGGCAATACACTGATTGCGCAACATAGCTTAATCAGCGTTTCCTGAGGAGACACCATGGGCGTTATCGAAAAACTACCGAAACCGCAGCTTGAAAGTCCCGCTAACGAATTGCCGCGTTGGCTCATTGAGGACGCCCTGCGCCCCGAACACCGCTACCTAGGGTCACGGTTGCTGGCGCTGCTCACCAGCGGGGCGCTACCGAAAGCGGGCCTCAAAGACTATGCGGTGCTTCGCTGGGCGTTTCAAGCCCACGCCAATCCGGCGATGATGTTGTCGCATGCCGCCTATTTGCAGGGCAAGGATGTCCAGCATCTCCTCGAAAATGCTTACGACGAAATTTTCCGTATCGCCGGCGAAGGGGATCATCCGGGCTTATGGGTGCAATTCGCCAAGCGGCTGGGTGCGACCGACGAAGAACTCGATGCGGCGTCCTCCAAACCCCTTGCCGAGGTGATTGGGTTCCCCCGCACGATGACCCATTACTGCCGGCAAAGCGCGGCCGAAGGGTTGGCGACCTGGTGGGGCGATGAAAAACAGCTCCCGGAAGCCCATGGCGCAACCGCCCTGGCGTTGAAGAAATACTACGGTTGCGACGATGCAACGATCGAATATTTCTATGAGCATGTGCGCGCTGATATTGAACACACCGAACATTCATTCAGTCTGTTTGATGGTTACGTGCGCGATCGACACGATGTGGTGCGCGGTCGGCGTGCGGCGGCGGTAACCGTCTGGGCCTGGCGGGAAATGCATGAGGGAATTCTGCGCTACCTCGTCGCTAAATACGGCTGGCCGGCGCCCAAGGCATAGCGCGGCTCACCGGAGGCATTGATGCGACTGGAATCGGTCGACTACCGACTTGGCGATGTCACGCTACATGGCGTGGCCGCCGGATCGGGGCCCCTCGCCCTCATGTTTCACGGGATCACCGGCAACGGCTACGTCTTCACACCGGTTATCGAGCAGCTTGCACAACATTTTCGCTGCATCAGCCTCGATCAACGCGGGCATGGTCGTTCCAGCAAGCCAGCAACGGGCTACGGGGCAGCCTCCTTTGCAGAGGACATTGCAGGACTGGTCCGTGCGGTCGGACTAGGCAAAGCCTTACTCATCGGCCATTCACTTGGCGCGCGCAACGGCCTGGTTGCCGCATGCGAGCATCCCGAATTGGTTGCCGGTGTGGTCGCCATCGACTTCGTGCCCTTTATCGAGACGGCAGTGTTCGATGCTCTCGATGCCAGGGTGACCGGCGGCGATCAAGTGTTTCCCGATCTCAAGGCGGCGCAAGCTTATCTCGCGAACCGCTATCCGAAGCTTCCGGCGCGCGCCATCGCATTGCGAGCACAGTACGGCATGGTCGCGGTCGCCGGCGGCTGGCGGCCGCTGGCCGATCCCCGCGCCATGCAAGCGATCTCAACCGGCCTCAGGGAAGACCTGGTGCCAACCCTCAACACGATCCGAACGCCTACCTTGTTGATCCGTGGTGCGGAATCCAAACTGGTTTCGAAAGTTGCATGGGATAAGACGCACGCACTGCGGCCAGATTTGCCGGCTATCGAAATTCCACATGTGGATCACTATGTGCAAGAAGAGAATCCCGATCGCATCGCCGAAGAAGTTCGCCAATTCTGGCAATCCATCCAATCCTAGGAGTTATTCATGTCGGAGCAGAAGGGCATCGAGTGGTCGGCACCCGTTTTGATTCGCGCAGAGAAGAAGGGCCTGGTCGTATCGCTGCCACAGCGGGTGGTGGATGCCCTCAAGGTCACGCCCGGTGATGTCCTCAATTTCACGCAGCTACCGGATGGCACTATCGAAGTCTGGATGGTCAAGCAAAGCGGTTATGCATCGCTCGATGCCATGACCAAGAAAAAACCTTCTGCGAAGAAAACCACCAAGTCGGGTAAAGGGAAATCCACATGAGCCTTGAGATTCAAGCGAGCGGTTCGCCGCTTGCGCTCATTGCTGACGACGCCAATCGGCAAGAGAATCGCATCGTTGAGCATCCTGTTTGGGTCGCGGTGTTGAATGGCACCCTCCCCAAAGCTCGCTTGAAGCGCCTATTGCTCACCATTCTTCCGGCCGTCGCGGGGCCAGGTCGCTATGCATTCGCCGCCAAGGTATCGCAAATCGACGCGCAAGACGGCAAAGCGCTTTTCATGCAGCTCTTCGATTCCATAAAAGATGCCGCCGCCAATGCGGATGAGGGCTGGCGACAGGTGTTGATCGGCCTTGGTGCAACGGACCGCGAAATCCGCGCCGCATTGGCCTCGCCTAGTGCGGAAGCGCAGGACCTCGTCGATGTGGTCCGCACCCACGGACTCAGTTCATCGGCGGTCGAGGCCGCCGTTATCGCCTACATGCTGGAACGGCATTTCCCGCAACTGTGGGGAAAACTTGCGGCGAGCCTGGAGAAACATTACGGCGTTTCGAAAGCGGCGCTTGCCTATCTTCATCATGAAGCGCAACGCGGCGACGAAATCGATCACTGGGTCGACCATCTCATCGATAAATACGTCGCCACCGCGGAAGCCTACTCCGTCTACCAAGGACGGCGCGCCGGACGCGAAGCGCTGTGGGCCTGGACCGTGCTAGTTGAGTCCGCTATCTAGCGGGTCAGCGCGCCGCCCGCCAGATGCCCTCAGCGCTTCTTGCCGAGAATCGTTCCACGACAACCGCGGTTCCCGCAGCGGCAAAGATAACGACGCTTCAGTGCCGGCGTATGACGCTCCGGCAACTGAATGTTGTAGTCATACACCAGTTCATCGCCCGGTTTAAGCGGCTTGATCGATTCAATGAAGATGCGATCGTCTTCGCCCACCGCCTCGCAGTTGGGCTTGCAGGAATGGTTGAGCCAGCGCGCTGAATTGCCGCCGACATTGGCATCGATCACCCGCTTATCGTCGATCTCAAACAAAAACGTATGGTTCTGCCCCGGGCCTTCGTCATCGGGATAGCGCCGATTGACGGTTGCCCAAGTAATAATCTCACCCTTGTATTCAATCAGGCGCGTGCCCTTTGGGATCGATTGCACGGCGAATCCGCCTTTGCCGTGAATGCCCGAGCGCCTGACGACAAATCGCCGTCCGGTAGTTTTCTTCAAAGTCGTTATTGATACCATTGAATCGGATCGAAGCCGCGATCCGGCGTCGGCAGAACGCTCCGCCATCCCGTGATGTTAACGCGCTCGGCGTAAAAGCGGGAATGAGAGTCTTGTCCAACGAGGTTTGATCCCGAACCGAAGGCCGTGATTCCAACGAGGTTTGATCCTGAAGGGCGCTGGCGAGTGGGGCGCGTAGAGGGGGCGGGGAGTCGATCATCGAAGGATGGTGATCGACATGAACGAGTCCAAGATCCA